>JAUVQL010000110.1 GCA_030598165.1 Acidobacteriota bacterium
AACCTCGCGGGGAAGCCCAACGCAAAACCTTTACTCAGTGAGGAGACGCATAACGAGCTCTTCAAGCCTCAATTCATCGTCGACCGGGACGAGTTCTACCCCACCGCACGGCTGACGAAACCTCACTGGACGACCTACGCCTTGGGCTGGTTCCAGCACGACTACAACGGACGAGCCGTCGACTTTCACACCGGCAGCATCGACGGAATGGTGGCTATCATTGGCTTGATCCGAGACGAGCGTCTGGGCGTCTACGTCTTGGGCAACTTGGACCACGCCGAGGTCCGGCACGCCATCATGTACCGCGTCTTCGATCACTTCGGCGAAGGTCCGAAGCGCGACTGGAGCGCGGAGCTCGGCGAACTCTATGGGGAGCTCCGACAAGAAGCGGCAGAGACAGCCGAAAAGGCGAAGGCCGAACGCGTTCCGAATACCAGCCCTTCCCTGCCGCCAGAAGACTACGTCGGTACCTACTCGGATCCGCTGTTCGGGACAGCCCTCGTGACGGTAGCTGAAGGCAACTTACGGATAACTTACGGTCCCGGGCGCCAAGGAGAGCTCGAGCACTGGCACTTCGACACTTTTCAAGCCCAGTGGGAAGCGAAGTGGAGGGGTACGACCCTCCTGTCGTTCGTCCTAGACACGAAGGGCCAACCGACGACCTTGCGGCTCGGAGACGCTTCATTCACGCGTGACAAAACCAAGGGAGACACAAAATGATTCTCAAATTGACGGTCACTCTACTCACGTTCACTTTTCTCTGTGCACCTTTCTTTGTATTAGCCAACGAAGAACAAACGGCCGACGAGCCAAAAAACCTTCTAGTCGTATGGACGAGCGGAGACAAGGAAGTCGCCCTCAAAATGGTCTTCATGTACACCTATAACGCCAAGAAGAACGGATGGTGGGAAGGAATCCGACTGCTCGTCTGGGGCCCCTCCGCCAAACTATTGTCCGAAGACAAGGAGCTACAGGACTACGTCAAGAAAATGAAGGAGGAAGGCGTCGACGTCATCGCGTGCAAAGCCTGTGCAGACTCCTACGGCGTATCCGAAAAGCTGGAGGCCATCGGCATCAACGTGTTTTTCGTGGGCCAAGAGCTCACAAAAATGCTCAAATCCGACTGGAAGACCGTCACGTTCTGAACCGATACATCTAACCGGCCCGCTCTCTATTTTGCTTTCTTCGCCTCGATCCGCATGATCGGCCGCGTGGGAGAGCGCCTTGCCACCTCCATGAACCCAGCAGCGAGGAAGGTACCCGAGAGCCCTGTCCAGGCAAAGACGTCCGGCATGGAAGCTTTCTTGGGCGCGATCGGATAGCCTTCAACGAGCCGCGCGCCCTTGCGTTTCGCGTATTGAACGGCGGCGCGAAGCAGTTCCGCGCTTACGCCTCTTTTGCGAAAGGGTTTTGCCACGAAGAAACAAACCACCGACCAAACCGGTGCCTCGTCCACTGGCTTGAGCACGCGAGAACGCTGCAGCACCGGGTAGTCCTGGCGAGGAGCGAGAGCGCACCAAGCTATAGGTTCACCCGCCGCGTAGGCAATCAAGCCGGGTACCGTCCCTTCGTTGACCATCTTCTTCATGGCGCGTTTGTTCCCTGCACCTTTCCGCTTCTCGAACTGAGAGCGTGGGATACGCCAGTACATGCACCAACATCCGCCACACGCTCCTCGCTCTCCGAAGAGCATCTCGAAGTCCGGCCACCTCTTAGGTGTCAAAGGGCTTACTTTGAGGGAAGGCAGTGCCTCTCCCCCGCCGGAACCGATTGCTGCCCGAATCTTACCTGCTCTTGGCTTCCTGGCTTGCTTGCTCATGGCTTTTCCCAATTTGCCGAAGGCGAGTGTTCAAGTATCCACAGGCGGTCTTATCTGCGTCCACCCGTTGTTATTATGCCCCACTTTATGAGTAACTTGTCCCTTTTTGCATTATTTTTCAACAACTTATGGGTGTGGCATTTGCATTATTGACTAAATGACCGAATGGACTAATATGGTCATTGTGAGCAGATGGGATTACCCACAAATCGAGCAAATGTTGGAGTCCTTCTCCAAGGCACTGGAGGAGTCCGACCCGCGGGCTCTCAAGCGTCAGCGCATTTTGAAGGCAGCAACGGAGCTCTTCATCCAACACGGATACCGCAAAACCAGCGTAGACGACGTTGCTCGGGATGCCGGAGTGGCCAAGGGCACGGTCTACCTTTATTTCAAGACCAAGGCGGACCTCCTGGCGCAGGCCATCGTCGAGGAGAAAAAACGCTTCGTCATCAAACTTAAGCCGGTTCTTGAAGCCCCACCCCAAGACAGACTCAGATTGTACATCCGAATGGCCCTCGTCGTTCTCAATGAGATGCCCCTCATGTCAAAGCTCATGAGTGGGGACCGTGAAGTGCTCGTGGCGCTCGAGGAGATGGACACCGACCTTCGACAACAAGTGCTCGGCTTTCAGCTACACTTCGTGTCCGAAATGTTGGACGCTGCCGCAGGGTCCAACAAATTTCCTCGCGAGGAACGTCTCGAACGCGCCAAAGTCCTCCTAGGGCTCATATACTCGTTCGGGGTTATCTCCGACGAGAGGGTACGTCAAGGTATGTCCATTGAACGATTCGCCGAGATTCTAGCCGATATCATGCTGAACGGAGTCGGAAATCCGGTTCAAGAGGTAGACCATGAATAAAAGAGCCATCCTCGTTCCCCTTTTTGCCGCTTTGTTGCCCACCAGTCCTCTCGCGATGACTCTATGGCAGGTTTCGATGTCGGAGCCTACCGTGGAGCAGCTTCTCCAAAAAACCGACGATTTGATGAGAGGTGAATCGAGCGAAGGTCAAACCACCATGCGTGTCAAGACATCACGTTGGGATCGGACGATGACGATGAAGAGTTGGTCCCAAGGGACTCAAAAAACCCTCATTCAGATCCTCTCGCCTCCCAAGGAAAGAGGCACCGCGACCCTCAAAGTGGAGAACAATATTTGGAACTACCTGCCCAAAGTCGATCGCACCATCAAGGTTCCCGGTTCGATGATGTCGGGGTCGTGGATGGGAAGTCACTTCACCAATGATGACCTAGTCAAAAACTCTCGGTTCTCCGACGATTACACTTGTGAGTTTCTGGAAAAACCCACCGACCGGAGTCAAGGCCACTACGTCATCAATTGCATTCCCAAGCCCGAAGCGCCGGTTGTTTGGGGCAAAGTCGTGATCAAAATCCGCGCCGTCGATGAGCTGGTCGAAGAAAGCACGTTCTACGATGAAGACGACAAGCTCGTTCGTACTTTCACCTATGACGACATCGGAGACATTGGCGGGCGGAAACTCCCCCGTCGAATGACGGTCGTTCCGGCCGACAAGCCGGATGAGTTCACCCAGATCACTTACGATGAGTTGAAGTTCAACGTAAAGCACCCCGAGCGGCTGTTTACTCTACAGGCACTCAGAAAATAAAGGATGAGCCATGGTACTCAAGATGGCCTGGCGAAACATCTGGCGCAGCCGGCGCCGTACTCTCGTCACGGTAGGCGCGATGACTCTCGCGCTCACCATATTGATACTCTACACGAGCCTCGTGGAAGGCTACCTTCGCGACATCGAACGAAACATCCTCGAGCTGGAACTGGGTGACGTTCAAGTTCACGCCCAGAATTACCTCAACAAGCCGTCGATTTACGACACCATTGAAGAATCAGATTCACTCGTCGCTCAGCTTACCGAACTGGACTACCCTGCTAGTGCCCGCCTCCTGGGCGGCGGCCTTGTTGCCGCAGGAGATTCCTCGGCGGGCGCATCACTGCGCGGTATCGACATCGAGCAAGACGCTCGGGTGAGCAAGATTGGAGACCATGTCGTCGAAGGCCGCTGGCTCAACCCTTCGAATCCCGGCGGCGTAGTGCTGGGGCGACGGTTGGCACACACGTTGAACGCCAAGGTCGGCGACGAGTTGGTGATGTTGAGCCAAGCTATGGATGGCAGCATGGCCAACGATCTTTTCCACGTGCAAGGTGTTCTGGCAGGTATCAGTGACGGGACCGACCGCGCCGGCGTCTTCATGACGGCCGAGTCGTTTCGCACTTTCTTCGGCCTCGTGAACGGTGCCCACCAAATCGTGGTCCGGCGGCCCACGAACCAGGAGCTCGATGTCGCAGCGACGACCGTCGCCAAACTGGCTCCTTCGAACGATGTCAAGACGTGGCGGGATCTCATGCCGACGATGGCCTCTCTGCTCGATTCGACGCGTAGCATGATCCAGATCATGTTCTTCGTCATTTACATCGTCGTTGCCATCCTCGTTCTCAATGCCATGTTGATGGCGGTCTTCGAGAGAATCCGCGAGTTCGGCGTCCTCAAAGCCATCGGCGTCAGCCCAAGAAACGTACTCACCATCATACTGACCGAAAGCAGCATTCAAACCGGGCTTGCTATTCTCAGTGGAGTGACGCTCAGTCTGCCCGGACTCTGGAACTTGGCGAATTTCGGCATCGACACCGGAGCGCTCGGCGGCATGTCCATGATGGGCATCGCCTGGAACCAGATGTGGTACGCCGTGGTCACGCCGTGGAGCTTCATTGCCCCGGTGGTGACGCTCGTCATCATGGTGAGCCTCGCCGTCATCTATCCCGCACTCAAGGCGGCGCGCATCAGTCCCGTCGAGGCCATGCGCCACCAATAAGAAGTTGGAGGAACAAGGGTCATGAAAGGTACGAGCTTGATGGTGATGGCCTGGCGCAACTTATGGCGTAACCGTCGCCGCACGTTGATCACACTTTCATCGATCGTCTTTGGGATCTTCCTGGCAATCCTCTTCACTGCTATGCAGGATCAGAACTGGGCCGATACCATCGACTTGGCGGCTCGGCTCGGCAACGGTCACGTGACACTACAGCATCCCGATTACTTGGAGACACCGAAACTCACTCTTACTGTGCGGGCGACGAACGATCTCGCGACAAAAGCCCTCGCCGAGCGCTACGTGACGAGAGTGGCTCAGAGGATTACCGGCCATACCATGTTGGCCAC
>JAUVQL010000203.1 GCA_030598165.1 Acidobacteriota bacterium
CACTCCACTTCCAACTATGGCATCACCCGCTACATCCTCAGCCAGCTATCCAAAGGAGCGACAAGGTGCTACACCGGTAGAAGTGTGGCTCGTTGAGACCGAAGGAGACGAAGAGCTTTGGAGCAACGGGCTGAGGGTTCAGACCAAATACCAGTCCCGAACCGAGTCCCGAAACTACGTTTTGTTTCCCCGGGACGAAACTCAAGCAATAGATTTTCACGAAAAACCCGTGGGTATCGTCTTTCACACTAGTGAATACGACATCGCTCCATTTCGTTCCGGATTCAATCAGGAGATCCTCAACACCAGCCGCAGTCTCCTCAGGTGGATAGCAAAGCGCAACCTCTACAACTATTTCATCGACCGTTTCGGACAAGTGTACCGTTTGGTGATCGACTCGCACGTGGCCACCCACGCCGGGATATCCATTTGGGCCGATGAAAACTACATGTATCTGAATCTCAGTGACAGCTTTCTAGGAGTTTGTTTCGAGAGCCGATGGGATCCACAAGCACGGGGTGACGAGATCCTCACGCCGGCACAGATTCAAGCCGGTCTCAACTTGACCGACATGCTACGAGCACAGCATGGGATTTCAGACGCCACATGTGTTCCCCATGGACTGATTTCCGTCAATCCCAAGAAAATGCTCATCGGTTATCACACGGATTGGGCCAAAGGCTTTCCTTTTGCAGCCCTGGGCCTATCAGACAAGTACGAGGTTCCCCTACCGAGCATGGTCGAGTTCGGATTCACATACGATGAGCATCTCCTCAGAACTTTGGAGGGCAAAATCTGGCCAGGTGTTCAAAACGCTGAGATCGCACTGGCGCGCGCGGCGGAAAATGAAGGCCTAGCGGTTTCGGCACTCCGTAAGAATCTGCGGCGTCAATACCGACAGCAAATAGAGCTCCTCAAGCTCGCCCATATCGAGCGACCCGTCGCCTCCGCACATCCCTAAATAGAGAACTCGAGTACCCAAGCACCCGAGCACTCAAAGAGCTCGTTCCCGAGTTCTTGAGTTCTCGAGTTCTCGAGTTCTTATTGAGCGGTCGACTCTGCCCTGACGAAGACGAAATTGCGGGCTCTTCCTGCAGACAAACGAAATCCTGTTACTTTACCTTCCTCGTTCTTTTCGAAAACGACGTTCCCGAACTCGTATCGAAATGCATCCGGAAATATGGACTCCAAGGTTTGTTCAGGGAAATGGGCAAAATCGACAACGAGCTTTGAGTCCTTTCCCATCTTCACGTGGTAGGTTGCATCGAGCTCCCGACAGTAGAAGCCACCTACATACGTTTCGAGCTCCTCGATGCTCGGTGAAGCAGGCCGTACTCTCTCGTACTCGAACGGTCGTTGCCCTTCGCTCTGAACTTCCACTCGAAGAGGTTTGTCCTCACGGCCGTCCTGGAACTCGAGATCAACCTTTGCTTGCCTTCGATCGGTGATGAATCTTGTCTCGCTCAACGGAAGAAGTTTCAGAGGACGCCCCCCGGTCACCACCTGAAGCTGGCGTTCTTCGAGCTTGAGTTCCAGCAGCTGAGAAGAACCGGCATCCCAGTAGGTTCCTACCCGCTTCTGAAGGATATCCTCTGGCAACGACACCGTTTGAATCTCCTCATCTCGAAAATGGCCATCGAGATAGATGTCGGCAATCTTTTGAATGAGCTCGGTGGGTTGCGCCTCACTTACGTTACAGAGGCAATAGGCCGAAAAGCCCTGTTCGGGGAAACGGATCATGCCGGCCTTGAAACCTACGAACACACCACCATGCTCGACGATGGGAATGCCTCGGTAATGACTCACCCGTAGGCCGCCCGCATAGACCTGGGCTTTTCCGTTGTTGAACCTCCCGGGTGTCAGCATTTCTGTCATGACATCTTCGCCGCCGAGCGTCTTCCGGTCGAAGTTGCGGTCCCATTCGAGAAGGTCATCGATGGAGGTAAAGACACCACCGTCACCCACCATTTCGAGGGGTGTCATATTGATCTCGAATCCGCCGTCCTCTTTTGAGCGGTAACCCGAGGCCCGATTTTGCACAATCATCCTGGGATCGTCGTGGAAATGGGTATGTTTCATTCCCAAGGGCTTGAACATTTCTTCGTCGGCCCATTCACGTAACGTCTTTCCAGTTGCCCGTTCGATGATTTGTGCCAAGAGCCAATAACCCGCATTGCTGTAGAGGTACTCACTGCCAGGCGTGAAATTGAGGTTCTCCAATCTCGCAAGCGCTTCCATCACTTCCTCGTTGGTGTAGTAGTCCTCGTCGCGCTTTCCAGCCAGCATCATGAGCACCAGATAGTCTCGAATACCGCTCGTGTGATGGATCAGATGTCTTATGGTTACGGTCCTCTCGTACTCCGCCATCTCGGGAATGTGTTTTCTTATATCGTCGTCCAGAGAGAGCTTGCCTTTTGCATCAGCAAGAACGATGCTCATCGTCGTAAATTGCTTCGAGACCGATCCGGTTCGGAACACCGTGGTCGACGAATTGGGAATACCGTACTCCAGGTTAGCCATGCCGTAGCCTTGCTTATAGATAAGCTCGCCGTCTTGGATGATGCCCAATGCACAACCGGGGGTGTCGGCCTTGGCCCACTTCTCGAAAAGGTCATCCACTTGATCTGTTTTTGAATCCCCGTACACTAGGGACCCGAAAGACAACGCGAACACCAGGGTGACGATCAGAATGCACCACGCCCCGTTGATTTGTGTCATATCGAAGACCTCCGTTGGTATCGGACCGATGGAGATCCTAGCCTAAATTCACTGAGGAGGATACTGATGCCAAAAAGAGTGACTAGGCGAAAGTTCATCAAGGACGGAGTCTCAGCAACATTGGGCTTTGTAGTGCTCCCGTACTCTCGAGTCCAATCGGTTTCGAGCTTCGATATCGTGATCCGCGGAGGCACCTTGGTGGACGGCACGGGTGGACCTCTTTGGACGGCGGATCTTGGTCTTGTCGGACAAGAAATAGCTGCCATCGGCTCGATCGATCCGGAACGAGGCAGAAAAGTCATTGATGGATCAGGACTTTACGTCTCACCGGGCTTCATCGATATCCATACCCACTCCGATGACAGCATTCTCCGCTACCCCACTGCCGACAGCCGGGTCCGGCAGGGCATCACCACCGAGATCACCGGCAACTGCGGCTACTCGGCCGCTCCACTGGTTGCGGGTGACGAAGAACAAACTGCGGACCTGGAAAAAGATTACGGCATCAAGGTCACCTGGGCTGACGTCGGTTCCTACCTCGAGACTCTCGATCAAACGGGAATATCCGTGAACCACGCTCTTCTCATCGGCCACGGCACCCTTCGGGTAAACGCCATCGGAAGGGAGGCGCGTCCGCTTTCATCCGAAGAGATGAAACACATGCTGCAGTCTCTCGAAGAATCGATGGACCACGGTGCTTTTGGCCTATCCACCGGGCTGGAATATGTACCGGGGAGATTCACTCCGACGGAAGAAATCGTGGCTCTGACTCGCGTGGTGGCTCGTCGAGGCGGTTTGTACGCTTCTCACATTCGTAATGAAGAATCACCGCTACTCGAAGCCGTCAACGAGGCGACCCAAATCGGTCGCTTGACCGGGGCTCGTGTCGAGATCTCTCATCTCAAAGCGGCC
>JAUVQL010000028.1 GCA_030598165.1 Acidobacteriota bacterium
ACGCGATAGCTACGGTGCGGCCCTTCAAACCGCGAGACATGGGCCTGTCACCACGGAAATCGTCGATTCGCCCGTTTTCTACTACGCGGAGGAATATCACCAACAATACCTTGCCAAAAAACCGAGTGGATACTGCGACCATGGAGGAACGGGCGTCGCTTGTCCCATCGGATTGCCCATTGACACATAGGTGCCCCCATTTGTTGAAGGAAGTTTGTGCGAAGAAAGACTCTCTGTGAGGTCATGAGAGCTTCCCCGTTGCGGCTCTACATGCTCCTGGCACCTGCGGCTCTACATGCTCCTGGCACCTAATGTTGGTAGCACCTAATGTTGATAATACGGGAGAACAGAAACGTGACGACGGGGAAGTCATAGCTTCTGTCCGAATCCCCGTGCAAAGGTGGCGGAATACCCAAAAGAGGGAAAGGTCACTCACTCGTCAGTGATTGCTGCGTTTTTCTGGTTCTTCTCAGGTGGCGATCCATGA
The DNA here is from genome assembly GCA_030598165.1 of Acidobacteriota bacterium. The sequence continues at coordinate 488 of JAUVQL010000028.1, forward strand.
AATATGCTGCCCCCCCGCCTGTTGTTTAGTACGGTAATCCAGCGATTGATGTCAATACGACACGGAGGTTCTGAAGACCAAGGTCATCCAGAGATTGACAAAGGGACATATGGTCCTCGAGGTGGAAAACTTCCTGGCGGGAAAACTACGTCTAGGTGCCCGGTCTGGAGTTTTTCGGCAGCCTGTCGAAAACCACAAACAAAGCTGTTGTAAGCATCCACGAATTCCTTCATTGCGTGGCGGGTTGCTGTAATGAAGAGGGGCGTTGGAGATTTTTTCATGTCTTTGGGAACACGATGGCGATCCTGTTTGAGTATCTTCCCAGCGCCAAGAGGGGTTGTGCCTTGCGATGCGTGTCTGGACGCGGTTTCGTGCTCAATCTCGTGGATAATCGCCGTGATTCTCTTTTTGATTTCCTCACTGTTCAAGTGGGCCCAGCAAGGAAGGGGGCTGACCTTGACGGTCTCAACAAACGCATAAGTTTGTGTCCTACCGCTCAGTTTTGATCGGTATTCTTTGCTGCGGTCAAACCACATCCCGGTCAATGTGTCGACACCATTCCGCAGTGTTGCTGCCACGCTCACGCCAGGCCAGTCCTTTGGGCTTGCGACCAGTCCCTCTTTGCAGCCGTTGGCCAAGAGATATTTTAGGCGTGCCTCCTGAGCAGCTTCCTCGTCACTTATGACGATGGAGCTGTAACGTCTCCCCCAAAATTTGTCTTTCCAGTGTGCCCACTTCCCAACCTCCCTTGCGATATTGCCATTGACAAAGCACATGAAGCCAGCAAGTTGTTCCGCATTTTCCGGAGACAGGAGCATATGGTAGTGGTCCGAGAGGAATTGAAACGCATGGATCGCCATGTGATAGCGGGCTTGGGCGCGCCCAAGAACCCCGAGAACGATTTCGACGACTTGCTTTGTCGGGGTCATGAGGAGACGGCCCTGCATGGTACGGGCGGAGACTTCCACCAAAGCATCCTTCGGCACAAATCGTAGTCTTCTTGCCACATTCTGATAAGACGCGAAAATCATGTCTCAGCCTCCCTCCAATCTGTTGTTTCCCGATCAATTAGTAGGTGAAATGAGGCTAGGGTTGGATTAAGGAAATTGAACCGATACAAGTGGGTGGCACGAGGTGTGGATTACTCTCGCTTTTGTGCAAGTGATCGGTGCGCACCACGTTCGTTACGCCCGTAGCCGGTGAGAATCGCTAGCACCACCACCGCTAGGAGCAACCAGGAATAAAAATTGTAGAGACCTGTGACGAACGGAGACAGTCGGGGCATTCCTGCATCTGCTCCTGCCGCTGATGCGCTCGCGGCTAAGATCACGGGGATGAAGTACGGAAAGAGGAATGGGTAAGTGCAAACAGTAATGTCCAATATGTTGGCGCGCCGGTAGGCGTTTATGCCGAAACGCTCCCCTGTTTCTCGAGCTAGCTGCCCGACCGCGAGCATCGCTACGACGCTATGTGTCGTCAAAACAACCGCAGCAGAGATCGTACTGAAGATCCAGAGTTCTGCTCCTCTTGGAGTAGTAATTCTCTTCCGCGCTGACGTCACGAGCAAGTCTAGGATCCCGGAAGCGTGGAGCGCTGATACTAATCCCATCAGGAGCAACGTAAAGATGGAAACACCAATCCCTCTCTCAAAACCCTCCAACAAAATGCCCTCTGCTCGGAAATTTGCGGGCTCGATGTACAGGAACTGAGATGGATGCACAAGACCGAAGACGAGGCCGATAGATGTACATGCAAGAATTCCAAACAGAAGGCATTCCAGTAGGTGATGTCCTGTCAGTAGAAGGCCAATCACAAGGATCGGCGCTAGTAGCGATGGTAAGCCTCGTGGAGAGCCCCCGGCCAAGTGTTCTGAATTGGCTGGCAGCGGTTCGACCCCGCCCAAAATGGCAAAGAGAGCAAGGGCAACTGCAGCAGCGGGAAGGGCATATTTTAGGCGGCTTCGAACTACGCCACCCATATCTGCCTTTTGGGTCAACGCAGACGCTATCGTGGTATCAGAGATTGGTGAGATGTTGTCACCAAAAGTGGCGCCACTCAAAATGGCTCCCATGAGAATGGGCGGATTGGCTCCTAGTGCGCTCCCAGCAGGATAGAGCAAGGGGCTGCATAGTAGGATGGTTCCTATGCTTGTTCCTGTCGTGGTGGACATCGTGCAGCAGATGAGGAATGTCGCCGCCACATAGCTGCCTCCCGAAACGCCTGCTCGGTGGGCAACCCAAACGAGAGCTTCGATGAGTCCCGTTGCGTTCATGAGCGTTCCAAGAACACCGGCTAGCAACCAGGCCATGATCATGATCATGACGATCGGTTGACTCATTCCCTGAACGATGGTCTCGCAATACGATTTCCGATCAATTACCAGGAGGAGTCCTAGCGTAATGGCGGCGAGAAGCACCGGCCAGAAGCCTCGCTCGTCCGGCGCTCCGGAGAGACCGAGCCATGCCACGCCAGCGAAAAAAAGAAGGAAGGGGGCAAGAGCTCCCGCAGGTCCACCGTGGAATTTGAGCGACGGTGGGCAGGTCTCTTTTTGCACGGTCAGAAGGTTCCCAGGTACCAAACAGCCCACGGATTATAGCCGGGATCCCATTTGTTTCGCACTTTGGATTCTTGGGACGGATCTGCAAGAATAAGTGGCTGGCACCTTAATTATCGGGAACTGGAGAGTTGCGGATTTGAATCTTGGACTTGGTCCCACAGAGGTTACGAGAAGGGGGCGATCGAGATTTTGGATAATTAGCCTGCTTCTTTGGGCAGCGGCATGCCAAAACCCAGCAAGGGAAGATAGTCTTCGCGAAGATGGGTTGCTGAACCGCCTGGCCGGAGACTACTTTTCTGCTTGGGTACGTTTCTATCCCGTGGAGGCCACGAAGAAGGGGTACCACGAGTACGATAGGGAACTCGGGAACTATTCTCGAGAAGATTTCCAAAAACGTTTAGCATGGCTTCGGAACTTTCGACAACGGCTCTTAGGCGTAGATGCAACCAAAGTCTCACCTTTTGCATATGTTGACTGGCTTCTTCTCACGAGCGCTGTTAAAGGTGAAATCTACGAGTTGGCCGAAATAAGAAACTGGACATACTCGCCGCTGTTTTACAGTAGAACGATCCGTGATGGACTCCTTAGTCTGCTTTCGAGCGAGAGTCTTTCGACCAACCAGACCCAAGCTCTCGTTTCTCGACTCAGTCAGATACCGCCCTTTCTTGATGCCGCTCGGCTGAATATCGAGGCGCCGTCCCGTCTTCTTATTGAAGAGGGAATATTGGAATTCAATAGGTGCCAGGGTATTGTTGAAGGCCTTCCCGCAGCGTTAGAAAATAGTTCATCTCCGCACGAGCTGGCCGAGGTTGGACATAGAGGTCGTGAAGCTGCACGCGCCTTACGGGAAATTGCCAATCATTTTGAGACCGAAGTTCTCCCTAGCGCGACAGTTGCCTTTGTCCTGGGTCCCGAGAAACTCAGTCGGCGACTGCGCTACCAGGAAATGGAAGATTCATCGCTCGAGAGCATACATCTGGACGCAGCGCGCGCGGTAGCGGAGACCCAAGTGCAAATGAAGGATATCGTGGCGCGAATGGAAACTTCGCCTTCTCTTGCGAATGTGCTAGCCTTGGTCGCCAATGACCATCTTCCCGAGACGGAACTTTTGCCGCGAGTCAGAGGATTTGTCGAAGAGGTTATTGATTTTGTGGGTGAGCACCACCTAACCTCTCACCATCTCGAAAGTCCCATTTCAGTCATACGAACCCCGTTCCACCTTAGAGATCGAGAAATCGCACTTGGATCGGCTGGTCCGCTAGAGCAGAGTCCGAAACCGCCTTTTTTCATGTTGACCTTGCCCCTGCCAAGTTGGCCGCCTCAGCAGATAGAAACTCACTTGCGGAATCTTCCGACGCGTTCGCTCAGGTTGGCCGTGATTCGCGAGGTCTATCCTGGAAAGCATTTGCACGATTCGTTCTTGGCGAAGTCGAAGAGCAGAATCCGGAAGCTTCTGGCCTCGAGATCTCACCGTGAAGGCTGGGGCAATTATGTCGAGAAGCTGCTCATTGACCAGGGCTATGCGTGGGAGGATCCCTTGCTTCGCTTATCTCAGCTTCACAGCAGCCTCGTAGAGCAGTGTCGATTGGTCGTTGCGATTGACCTTCATACGGGGAATATGAGTTTGCCCAATGCGATACAGTACTTTATCAAAGAGGCTTATCTTGCGGAGGGGAGATCTCGGCAGGAGGCAAGAGCAGTGGCGGTCAACCCGAATAGGTGGGACGCGGCCCTAGGAAAACTCCAAATACTAAAACTGCGTGAGCGATACCTCGAAAACAATGGCGAGCCTGGGGATCTCAGCCGTTTCCATGACACGCTACTCGCCCACGCGGGCCTTCCCGTGACGCTCGTTCCTATCGAGCGTTGACGTCGACCCCTCTGTCGACAGCGCGAACTTCCGACTGGAGGCTGTTCTTCCTGTTCTTACGGCTGCGGGTGGCGTAGATGATGCCGCCAACAAGGGAGAGGACAATGATAACCCCCGTCGATACGAAGGATAGAGAGATCCCTTGCTCAGGCGAGAGGCCAATTGCTGTGAAGAAAAAGACGAATGCAGACTCGCGAATCCCAAATCCGTTTATGGACGGAAACAATTGGACGACAAGGACGAGTGGAATGATGAGGAAGCAGTAGTCCAATGGAAGAGCGATGCCCATTGCGTGGGCAATGAGGTAGTAGAATAAGACAATACATCCCTGGATTAGAATCGAAACTAGCAAGGCTTTGAGCAGCGCGGGGGTTTGGCGTCGAAACCGAAAAAGTGCCGATGTCACTACCCCCACACGCATCGTGACCCACTCCGAGTTCAAACGATGGAGCGGTTTGAGGCTCCATTCCACTACCTCAGGCACAACAAGGACGACCATGACGGCCGCGGTCACGGCAGCCAATCCGAGCCAGAGCCACTCCATGCCCGGAAGGGACCGGACAACTTCGCCACCGAAAGCGACCGTTCCGAAGGCCACCGCGAACAAACCTGCGAAGCCGATAAGTCGGTCGACAAAAACGATGGCGGAGGAAAGAGTTTTGCTTTCCGTGTAACGGGCGGCGTCGGTAATGCGGAAAACATCTCCACCAATGTTGGTCGGAAGCACGTTATTGAAGAACGTTGCCACCATGTAACTATTCAGAAGGTATCTGAAGGGCGCTTGTACTCCCTGGCTCTTGAGGAGAAGCATCCAGCGTGCCGTACCCACGGCGATGACGCCCACGAAATAGAGTAAGAAAGCAAAGCCGAGTGGTGCCGGATTTGTGCCCAGAACCATTCGTCCAAGTCGGCCGAGGTCCACGCCTGACAGGACCCAATAGAGAAGGGCGGTACTCACCAGGATTCGGAAGATCAAGCCGAGAAAACGCACCGGCGGAGATTAGCACGAGAAAATCCCTCAGCAAAAAGCCTTTGGTGTGCTAGTGCGAGGTCAGAACAAGCAAATTGGAGGCGCCAGAAACGGTTCGTTTTTACCAGTGAGGCCTCTCCCTCCCTTAGGCAAGGGAGGGAAAGAGCATATCAGGGACTTTTTCCCTCTGCGTGATCGGCTACCAGGATCCGGACTGATCCGTTAACGGTACTGATGTCGAAAGTTCCACGGCCCTCACCAAGTTGACCTCGAAGACGACGGTGTCCAAACTTCCCGGTTACCTCGAGAGGGAAGTCAGTTTTTATGCTTCCGTTGACGGTGCGAGCTTCGAAATCACCGCTCGCATGCATTGGTAGGTAAAGGGTTACCGATCCATTTGTGGTTGAGAAACGATGCCGTCCATCCGGGTCGACATCTTGGTAAGTTGCCTTGATGCTGCCATTGACGGTGGACGTTTCTATTTCACCCGATACTTTCCCGACTTCGACGGAACCATTCACGGTCGAAGCCCGGACCTGTCCTTTGATCCCGGTGACGTTGAGCTTGCCGTTGACGGTCTCAACCTGAATCTGAGCGCGCGTGGGAAGTGTAATACGATAGTCGACCTTTCCTCCGCTGCCGAAGAAGAGTCTACCGCGAGGCAAATGTGTTTTGACCTCAACCCAATCATCCTCACCGTCGATATCGATCTCGATGGCCTCGAGGGCTCGTTCACTATTGGCGGCCTTCTCTGCCGTTATTCGAACGCGCTTTTCATCCCACGTGTCAATTGTCACGGTTCCGTTGACATTTTCGAGACGGAAGGTTCCCCCCGGATCGAATGGCCGGGTTTCTTCGATGGTCTCCCGTGACGCCATAGCAACCTCTTCAATAAAACAGGAGGTCGTCAAGCTGACGACGGCGAGTGCCAAAGCTGTATGGGTCAACAGAGCTCGCATAGCAAGTCCTCCTTCTAGGCACTCGAACCGGAATCTCCTTATCTGATTTGGAGGTCACAAAGCCCGGTTCGATAGTTCATTTGTCTTAACGGAACTGGCGGGACAAAAGTTCCCCGACAAGTCCCTGGCACCAAGATGCCGGGGTCTTTGACCGCAGGAGGTCAAGGGCCTATAATTCTGGGTTCAGCTTAATCTAATCTCCTCAAGGAGATAGAGGTTTCGTTCGATATCCATGCGCATTCTGATGATTGCCCCTGAGCCTTTCTTTCAGCCTCGGGGAACGCCCTTCAGCGAATATTACCGGATCCGTGCGTTCCTCGAGTTGGGGCACCAAGTCGATCTGGTCACCTACCCCATCGGGGCGGACGTTGCCATGCCGGGGCTTCGCGTCTTCCGAACGGCGTCTATCCCTGGAATCCGGACAGTGAAGATTGGCCCTTCACTCGCAAAGCTGCCTCTCGATTTCATGGTGTTCATCGCCTCTATGCAGCGCCTCTTGACCACCAATTATGATTTGCTCGATTGTCACGAAGAGGCGGGCCTCATGGGTGTTGTTCTTTCACGTCTCTTCGGTGTCCCAACGATCTATGACATGCACTCGAGTCTTCCTGAGCAGCTCGCCAATTTCCGATTCAGCCGCTCGCGCCTACTGCGGTACCTCTTCGACATCTCGGAACGGTGGACGATCCGCGGCTCAAAGGCTGTTATCGTTATCTGCCCCTATCTTGGGGAAGTAGTTGCCAGAGTTGATCCTGAACGTCCGTGCTTCTTAATCGAGAACTCGCCCCTTGCTGAATCGGGAGAGTCGAGCACCGACAGTGAGGTTTTGGCGCTCCGCCGCAGCCTGAATCTAGAAGGCGCTCCTATAGTGCTTTATACAGGTACTTTCGAGGCCTACCAAGGTTTCGATCTCCTTTTCGAGGCGTTTGGCCATGTCATTGAGCACGAGCCTCAAGTGCGGCTTGTGCTGGTAGGGGGGCATCCGGAGCAGGTCCAGGTTGCCAAAGAGAGCGTGCAGAAAAGGGGCATTGGCAACAGCACCATATTTACCGGCCAGAGACCGCCCGCCGAAATGCCGCGGTATCTCGCCTTGAGCGACGTTCTGGTCTCGCCACGTTCACGAGGGAAAAATACTCCTCTTAAAATCTACTCCTACATGAGGTCGGGAAAACCCATTGTGGCAACCCGTTTGCTGACTCATACACAAGTTCTCAATGATGACGTTTCCGTTTTGACGGAGCCCGAGCCCCTAGCCTTTGCAAAAGGGATATTAACCCTCATACGTGATCGAGGGCGAGGTCGCCGTCTCGGAGAGAATGCCAGGCGCCTCGCTGAAGACAAATATAGCTACGAGCGTTATCTCGAAAAAACCCGCCACCTCTTCGATTTCCTCTCGGGCTCCGGCGACACGGGGGAAGTGGCCTCAAGTAGTCACGCAGTGCGAACGTCAGGAGAATGAGTGGTGCCTCCCATCAAAGTCCTACAGATATGTGATCACCTTGGTTGGGAAGGCTCCCGAATGCATGGAGTCAAGCGTCTTTTTGCGTGGATGATTCCCCGTTTCGATGAGAATCGGTTCCAAGTTTCACTCTTGAGCTTGAGGAAGAAAGACCTTTCGGAAGACAAGCTCGAGCAGTATGGTTTTCCCGTCTACTACCTGGGGAAGACCCGCTTCGATCCCACCACGCTTCCTGCGCTGATCCGCCTGCTGAGACGGG
>JAUVQL010000197.1 GCA_030598165.1 Acidobacteriota bacterium
GTCTCCGTTCGCCTTGGCCCAAGCGGCAAGCCAGAGGTATGAGGCAGCTGTCACACCCCGGGAGTACCCCAAGGAAGATTCTGCAAAAGGCACCGAGCGATAGTCGAATGCATCCGCCGGGATGAGCTCACCGTCCCTCCAAAACGCTTGCGCCAAACGATCGACGGAGCCGTTCGTTGCCTCGGAAAGCCCCTCGAGCAATGAAGTGATGGAATTACCTTCGAGGGTCGAAGGCAGTTGCCTGTCATAGACCAGCGGAAACTCCTGCAAGTGCGTATCGACGAATCGGTATAGCTCTTGGGAGGCCCCGGCCAAATCTCCATTGTTGGCGCCCATGATGGTCGGGTCCGCCAAATCGGCAGCAATGCGGAGTAATTTGCCGAGCTCGAATGCGATTTCACGAAAAGGCCGGTGCTCGTCGACCATGGCCGCCACTGCCTCCACGCGTCGCTCGACATCTTTGGTCGTCCGCCCGGAGACGTTTCCCTCGAGCCCGTCCTTTGCCAGCGATGACGCCATTTCACCTTCCAGCCTGTACACACCTCTCAGGAGATGTTCGTCATTGCGCCAAAGCACCCGGCCCAAAGAAGGAGGTAAGAGACGAAGCGTGTCGTAAACCATACTCCGGTAAACGGGGGCGGGCCAAGCGTCGAGGGATTCCGCCCCCCCAAGTAGGAGCATCAAAAGAAGGAGGCAAACGGCCGAACATCGGAAGTTGAGAAAAGGATGTCCACCGGGGTGGTTCACTTCTTGCGCCTCGCCACTACCGACACTTTTCCATCCTTGATGGAGACCCCAAAGTTCACGTTTTTTCCACTCTTACGGAACTTGTCGGCCTGCTGGCCTAACTTTTTGCTGAACGTGTCGTAAGTTAGCGTCTTCGTCGATTCGCCGGCTTGTTGCTTTGCGGCGACATAGTTATCGAAAACCTTCCGGAACTCATCCTGCCCAGATTCGGAAGGCTTGTCGGCCTGAGGCACCTTTCGGGCTCGTGTTTCTTTGCCTGTGACGAGCCTTCCTTCCTCTTTGAGCCGCATACGGCGGGCCCACATCTCCGCGTAAGAGTTGTACTTCGCCTGGTGCATCATGAAGACGGAACGTTCCGTGAGGCTCTGAGGAGGACTGCGGCCGTAACTCTTGACGATTTTGTCGACGATCTTCTGAGTTTGCCACGGCGGGGTTAAAAGGGCGCCCGAAAACCACTGTTCGTACTCGGTTTCGAGCTGCTTCATTTTCTGTATGAGCAGCGCCATGTCTTCCTCAAAACCCACAGCAGCCTCCTCGTTTCGTTAACAGAACCATACGTCGTTTGAGCCTAATCCCTAACGTTGGCATTGAACGATCGCACAAAGGCGACCCACCATGAACGAACGACAGTGCGGCTCGTTCCCTTTCAGCGGTAAAACCGACCGTGTACTAGTGCCCCAACCCGCTAGTCCTGCCGGCGAATTCCGGGCCCTTTTCGGCGCTGACGGCGTTGCTCCTCCTCGAAATATCTAGATATGACTTCGTCGAAGCGCCTTGTCAGCACCAAAAATGACCTCGGACTTTACCGACAGGACTAGCGGGTTCGAGCACTAGGCCGTGTCTTCGTCTTTCCGGAAGAACCAAAAAAACGGAAGCCACATCTCTCGCCCGAAAGGGATCTTCTTGTCTTTCACCAGTATCTCGCAGGTCGGATAGTCGCCCACCCGGATGAACAACTGGTGCAACTCCTGGACCTGGTCGATCGTGTAGGTGGCGAAATGACGCAACCATTTGTCTGAGCCCTCTTTTCGGTAACGAAGAGCGTGCTCCGCGATAGCGACCGCTTCCGAATAGCTCGGGTCATCCGAGGGACCGAAGACAACGGTGACCGTGAAGTCACGCGGGGCCCTTTCAGGATAGAGGATCTCGACCATGCGAGGGTCCAGGTGAGAGATGTCGTTCTCTTGTTTCTCAATGATCGGCGATAGACGCTCGATGAAGTTCTTTGCCCGCCCCTCGTCCATGATTCTATCAGTATGCTAGAATGCTACCCGCAAACGCTAAGTGTTGTCAACGACTGCAGTTCCATAAGAAGGGCCGCCCATGAGCACTCATCCCGTAAACGCGACCCGTGCGCTGTTGAGAAGAATACCCAGCGTGGAACGATTGTTCGAAGCGGCCGGTTTCCAACAACTGGCGAGTGAATACGGGCGGAGCGAGCTCCTTGCGGCCACCAGAGCAGTTCTCGCCAAAATCCGCAAAGAGGTCATCGAGGGCCGCATCGAAGAGACAAATTTCGAAACCACCATCGACTCGGTCGCTTCGTCCGTGCGATCCCTTCTCGTGTCCACGACTGCCTCTTCTCTGGTTCCCGTGGTCAACGCCACCGGCATCATTGTACACACCAACTTAGGCCGTGCCCCGCTCCCTGAATCCGCCATCGATGCGCTCGCCAAGATCGCCCGAGGCTACAGCAATTTGGAGTTCAATCTCGAAGCCGGAAAGCGTGGGCACCGAGAACAACATGCCGCAAGGCTACTGGCCCGCATGTTTCCCGGTCACGACGCGCACGTGGTGAACAACAACGCCGCCGCCGTGCTCTTGGTTCTCAACGCTTTTGCCGCGTCACGAGAGGTCATCGTTTCCCGCGGGGAGCTCGTCGAGATTGGAGGCTCTTTCCGCATCCCCGATATCCTGGAAAGAAGCGGAGCCACACTGCGAGAAGTGGGCACGACGAACAAAACCCGCCTCGCGGACTACGAAGAGGCCATCGGCCCTTCCACCGGCCTCATCCTCCGGGTTCATCACTCGAATTTCCGGATCATCGGCTTTACTGAAAGAGCAACAACCGAGGAGCTCGTGGATTTAGGACAGGCTCACAATTTACCGGTGATCGAAGATTTTGGCAGCGGCAACATGTTGCCGTTGGGCCCTTACGGGCTTCCGGATGAGCCAACCGTACTCGAGAGTCTCAAAAAAGGCGTCGATCTGGTGACCTTCTCGGGTGACAAGCTGCTTGGCGGACCACAAGCCGGCATCATCGTCGGCTCTCCCGAGCGCGTCCAAACTTGTCGTAAGAACCCGTTGGCTAGGGCGCTCCGTGTCGACAAGCTCACCTATGCCGCTCTCGAAGCCACCCTCTCCTCTTACGTCCGAGAATCGGCGCTCGAAGACGTGCCGGTGTTGAAGATGCTCTCTACTCCGCCTTCCGAGATCGAGTCTCGTTCCCATCGTTTTGTCAAGAGTTTGAAAGCCATTGAAGGTCTCAACCTCCATGTGGCTAAAGGATTCTCCAAAGTGGGAGGGGGCGCTGCCCCCGAGGAGGAGATCCCCACTTATGTAATGACCGTAGATGTGGCGGGAAAATCGGCTCAGCAAGTACTCGCCCGACTTCGGTTCCACAAGCCGCCCATCATCGCGCGGATATCCGACGATAAAGTCCTAATCGATCTCCGAACCGTTTTACCGGAGCAAGAGAACTTGCTTCAATCTGCCCTAAAAGAGCTCTAACGCGACGCGTTTGGTGAGTGACAACAGGGACTCGGGCGCAAGGCCAAGAACAAAAACCACTCCCACAGAAACGAGAACATAGAGCTTCACTCCAATCGTCACGGGGAGCGATTCCCGCGAAGTCGATGTCGTGCCCATCCACATTTCCGTGAGGGGTCTCAGATAAAAGTAGAAGCCGATCAGCATGTTGAAGAGGGCCACAGCTAAGAGGAAGAGAAAACCTCCGTAGGCAGAGGCAAGGTA
>JAUVQL010000153.1 GCA_030598165.1 Acidobacteriota bacterium
AAGATGGTACAAACCGTCAAAAGCCCAACGAGGGACAAGGTTCGACGAGGAAGATGAGTGTGTAAACGCAACATTTCTAGACCTTTCTGGTGCCATGGACCGGCCGTTCGTCTCAACAGGAACAGTTTCTACCATCATCCCACTCCGATGTGTAGCTGCAATCGTCCGGTATTTTGGGCGGAGCACGCAGGCGTTGACGAGAGGTTGGGCCTGTGCTAACTTTTAAGCTGTAGAGTGTAGTTCTTCTCTACCTGATTCAGCATTGAACCACGGGGAGGAAGTTCACCCTGTGGTTTTTTTTGTTGTCGCTGGTGCGAGGTCTACACCCAAACCCAATTTTGGTTGGGTCAATTTTAAGAGAAAGGAGGTAGGCCCGTATGAGCAAAGGTACAGTTAAGTGGTTCAGTGACAGCAAGGGGTTTGGTTTCATCCAAACCGAAGACGGCTCAGACGTGTTTGTGCACCACACGGCTATCGACGGCTCCGGCTTCCGCTCCCTCAAGGAAGGGCAAGAAGTCGAGTTCGAGATCACAGAAGGACAAAAAGGCCCCCAGGCTACCAACGTAAAACCTCTGTAACCGTTTGGGCAAACCTCTGGCCTCGCCGCCCTCATGGGGTAGCGAGGCCTTTTCTTTTTCCTATTTGATGTAACCGAGCGATCTCAACTCTTCGAGGGTTCTTTCTTCGATTTCGGCGTCTCTCACCTTCTTGATGGTCTCGATCGTCTTTTGGGTGTAGGAAGCGTACCGGACCTCTCGGTCGAGATGAAGGGCTGCCGTGAGTGGCTTGCCGTCCATATCCTGCCCCACGGGCAAATCGAAGAGGTAGAGTATCGTCGGCGCTATGTCATAGACATTGACGGACACCCTCTCCCCTTTCTTGATCCCGGGCCCCTTTGCCAGGAACACGCCGTCGGGCGGCGGAAGGTCATCGGGGAGGTGATAGTGATCGTATCCTCCCTGGTGCAGACTGAAACCATGATCCGAGACGATGAAAAAAGTGGCGTCTTTGTAAGGACCCTCGGTCATGAACCACTGAATGATCTGTTCCATGTAGCGGTAAAAGGGCTCGAGCACCTCGGACGCCGAATCGAGGAACGCCTTCTTGTCCGCTTGGGTAAACTCATTCATCTTCAAGCGGACGAAGATCTCTTCTACTTCTTCGGGATCCATCATCTCGAGAGCAAAGTGCTGACCAATATCGGGTAGGCGGAAATAAGCTGCAAAAAAATCAAATTCCTCGGTCTGATAGAGGCGCTGTGACACGTTCTCAATGAGCGCTTCCTGCAGTATGTAGACCCAATAATCCTTTAGAACAGCAATGTCCTGGTGAGTCTTCCCAACGTGAATCTCTTCATAAGCGCTCGGAATGTCCGGAAGGTTCTTCGTTTTTCGAATCGCCTCGTAGTCGTTGTTGATGAGAGCTTTCAAATCGTCGTAGTACTCTTGGGGATAAACGGAGTCCCTGAGCCGTTCCCTACGTTCCCCCTGCAACAACAATGCCTTCCTGAAACGATTGGATACCATCACCCCACTGATTTTGTCCGGTGGGTACGTTACGAACCAGTTGATCACGACGGACCGGCGCTCGAAAGAATCTAGAATCTCCCAAATGGACGGCACCCGCTTTTCTGAGTTGCTGTAGGGGACCTGAATCTTGTTTTCCTCGAGGAAGACGAAATCGAGGATGCCGTGCTTGAGCATAGTCTTTCCGGTGGCAATGCTCGTCCAAATCACCGGAGACTTGGTGGGTTTGAACGTCGTGAGGGGCCCCCAGGCGCTCTCGTCCTTCAATCGCTTGAGAAAAGGGAGCTTTCCTTTTTCGATGAGGGGATCGATGGTCTCCCAACTGGCTCCGTCGAAGCCGAGAACCACTACTTTGGTTTTTGGTTCGTCACTACGACACGAAAGGGTGAATAGCAGCGCCCAGAGAAATGGTGAGTAAAATCGCCGTGTCAGCATGAGTCCATAATAGGGAGATTTCATCTTTGGTTCGCCGGAAGGATCTTCTTCCTAAGCCTGATGGATTTCGGAGTTATCTCGACGGCCTCATCTTCGCGGATGAACTCGATGGCCTGTTCGAGGTTCAAAGCCCGCGGCGGCACGAGCCGTATCGCTTCGTCAGCGGCCGCAGCTCGGATGTTGGTCTGTTTCTTCTCCTTTACGATATTCACGTTGAGATCGGCGTCACGCGAGTTTTCGCCCACGATCATCCCCTCATAGACGTCGGTGCCCGGAGTCACGAACATTTCTCCCCGCTCCTGAAGATTGAATAGGGCGTAAGCCGTCACTTTCCCTGAACGGTCCGCCACCAGCGAGCCCGTAGGACGTTCGGGGATGTCCCCCTGCCAATCGATATAGCCCTTGAACAGCGCATTCATGATGGCCGTACCCTTGGTGTCGATCATGAGCTCGCTCCGCAATCCGATCAGCCCTCTGGACGGCACATCGAACGCTAGCCTCACTCGACCCGACCCGTGGTTGACCATCTTGGTCATCGTGCCTTTTCGATTACCTAGTTTCTCCATGACTTCACCGATATACTCCTCGGGACTGTCGACCGTCAGGTGCTCGAGCGGCTCCTGGAGCTTCCCTTCTTTTTCACGGGTGAGGATCTCGGGTTTACCGACCGTGAGCTCGAAGCTTTCTCGTCGCATCATCTCTACCAGAATCGCGAGTTGGAGCTCTCCGCGACCCATCACTTTGAAGGTATCGGCGTTGTGAGTCTCCTCCACTTTGACCGAGACGTTGGTGAGCAGCTCTTTGTAGAGACGGTCGCGGATGTTGCGAGACGTGACATAGGTACCCTCCCTTCCGGCAAATGGTGATGTATTGACGCTAAAGTTCATCGCGATGGTGGGCTCGTCAATCTGGATCAACGGCATCGGCTTGGGTGCTTCCGGATCGGTGAGAGTCTCACCGATATTGATACCTTCGACCCCGGCAATGGCGACGATGTCACCGGGACCGGCTTGGGCGACCTCCGCACGGTCGAGCCCCTCGAACATGAAGAGTTTGGTGATACGGGTTTTTTGGATTTCGCCATTCAACTTGCTGATACCGACCTCGTCGTTGAGGTTCAGTTGCCCGGCAAATACGCGGCCAATGGCGATGCGACCGAGGTAGTCGTTGTAGTCCAGGTTAGCCACTTGAATGCGGAGTACATCCTCCGGGTCGCCTTGGGGGGCCGGTATGTATTCGAGAATGGTCTCGAACAGTGGCCTGAGATCGCGAGATTTGTCTTCTACGTTCCGTTTGGCAATTCCGGCGCGAGCGTTGGCATAGAGAATCGGAAAATCCAGTTGCTCCTCGGCAGCGTCGAGGTCGATGAAGAGATCGAAAACCTCGTTGACGACTTCCTGGACCCTCGCGTCGGAACGGTCAATCTTATTGATAACCAGAATGGGCGGAAGCTTCGCCTCGAGCGCCTTGGTCAAGACGTATCGAGTTTGGGGAAGCGGGCCTTCACTGGAGTCCACCAACAACATCACACCGTCGACCAGCTTCAGGGCCCGTTCGACCTCCCCGCCAAAGTCGGAGTGTCCGGGTGTATCCACGATGTTGATCCTGACACCCCGGTGACGCACTCCAGTCAATTTGGAAAGAATGGTGATACCACGCTCGCGCTCCAGGTCGATGGAGTCCATCACACGTTCGGCGACCTGCTGGTATTCACCAAAAACGCCGCTCTGGTGGAGCATGGCATCCACGAGGGTGGTCTTGCCGTGGTCGACATGGGCGATGATGGCGATGTTGCGAATAGAATTTCGTATGCTCGTATTCATATGCGCTCAAGTATAGCTTTTTTACTCATGTCGCCGTCTGACCGCGAGCATCGCTTGGCTGAGGCTTCGAGAGAGAAATGCGAATGAGCTCCAGCACATTCTCGCCATACTTCGGCTGACCCAAAGCCCAGCACTCCGCGTGTTCCGCTTCTGGAACGACGATATGGCCGAGACCCTTGGACGCAAGCGAAAAGAGCCTCTCCCCCACATCGGGTGTCATACGTGGGTCACACTCACCGCTCACAAAAACTATGGGTATCGTGAGTGACCGCACGGCGCGGGAAATGGAGACATCCCGAAGGTCTACTCCAGTGAGGCGGGAAGCCAGCAGAAGCGCCACTGGAACAAGGGGGAATCGCGGCAGGCGGTATCGGGTCCGGAGCGTATCCGCCACGACGCGATCGAATCTTTCATAGGAGGACTCGGAGATGACGCCCGCCACCAACGCTGTCTGAGAAGCCGCAAGGAGAGCCGTTGCCGCTCCCATGGAAGAGCCCCAAACAACGAAACGCTCACCCCGACCGGCCTCTCGAAGCATTTTGAGTGCCGCCACCACATCGCGTGC
>JAUVQL010000097.1 GCA_030598165.1 Acidobacteriota bacterium
GAGGCAAGAATAGGAACGGAATGAAGAGGAGACATTTCATCAGTTTAGCTAAGGTCATCTCGGTCCCCCGATTCAAATAGTCAATTGTCGACTAGCTTGGTCCACGCAGAATGTTACGCGATCTTAGTGATAGCGAGGAGGAGAATCAAACAAGAATGGTGGGATCCTATTCTCGGGTTCTCGAGTTCTTGAGTCCTCGAGTTCTCGGGTTCTTGACTTCTTGACCTAAACTAGCGTATTTCAACTCTCGCCGTTGCCACGTTTTTCAAGAGATCGGTCACTTTGACGACCAAGGTATGGACACCATCAGAGAAGCCCGTCATAGAGAAATCGAAGGACTCCTGCTTGGAGTCTGCGATGCCATCTGTGGGATAGACAACGTGCCATTTCCCTGAGTCCACGGAGTATTCCACCTTTTTTATCGCGCTCGAATCGTCTTCGGCTTGGAAAGTAATTTGGTGTCCTCCTTGAGCGGGTGTCGCCTGTATGCCGGCCACACGGGGAGGTGTATTGTCGACTTTGAAGGAACGGCTTTCTTTCTCTCCGGTGAGCGAGAGATCGTTCGGATTACTGGGCCGATCGCTGGCGACGATCTTGAGCGTGTAACGGCCGTCTGGCATGGCGACTGTATCCCAAGCGATGACACTCTCATGGACGTCGTCTCGCAAGAGTTTCCACAGAGTTTCATTTTCCCCCCGGTAGAAAACACCGTAAGACAATTTGTCGTCATTGGGGTCGTTGGCCGACCAAGTGACGGTTTGAAATCCCTTCTTATAGAACTTACGACTGTAGGTGATGGGGGAGATGGCCGTCGGCGTGGTGGGGGTGCCAGAAGACTGCCCGAAACCGGAAGAAGCTTCAGGTGTCTCGATTGAACCGTCTAAACCCATAATCTCGGCTTGCCCAGTGGCGATGAGTGGCTTTTGGAATGTGTCTCCCGGAGGGTGGAGCGTTATCTTGGAAATAGACGGACTCAAATTATGCTGAAGGTAGACCGACGTTACTTTGTGGAGCTCGGGCGAACCGTTACCATCGGTACTTCTCAAGATAGCGCGCCACTGCAAGAAGCGCCCACCGGGGCTGCTGATTTGGTCACCATCGGATATCGTGTACCCGGCGGACCATTCACTCCAAGTGTTATCAGGTCTCGATGAATTACCCGTTCGTGTCTGGATACTCAGACCGGTTCCAGCCGGTGAGCGAGCTTCCCACCGGATTCTGCCCATCGACGATACGGCATTGGTGTCCTTGACGGGAGAGTAATAAATCCCTTCTGTCCGTCGTTCACTGGCCAAACGATACACACGTGCGGGATTAGCGGTGGCGAAGTAGGTCGACCGACCGTCGGGGGAATAAATAGAGGTCACTTGATCGGCTTCTACACGAGCGAGTAGCGAACTGGTCTTGTCTTGGTGGACGAGGAAAATCCGGCCGTCCTTGCCCGTTCCCACCATGATGCGGTCATCTGTCTCGAGTTTGAGGGACAAAGGCGTGTCCTCACTGGAGCCCCATAGTCGTTCGACGGAGCCCTGAGGGCTAATACGATAGACGGCTCCTTTCAATCCAGAGGTGCTCGCAGACGGTCCTGACGCGACTGTAGGCATCAAAGCTGCGGAAACGGTGACGGTGACGGACTCCGTCACACCCCCGACAGCTTGCGGGGCTTGACTGGTCGCCGGTGATGGTGGTTGGAGCTCACCTCCGGATGGCGGGGGCGCCGCGCGACGTTCTCCGTTGATGGCAGCGGCATAAACGTTCCCGCGCGAATCGAGGACGATCGAGTGTACTTCCTGGAACGGAGTATCGAACAGGACGGAGGCCTTACCGCTTCGTTCGATTTTGAAAACGAGGCCGCTGGAATCGCTTCCTGCATAGATATTCCCGTCGGAATCAGTGGCGAGACAAACGAGATGGGTCTCCTGGCTCGCGAAGATCACCTCGCTCTGGCCACCCGGAGTGACTCGATAGACACTACCTTTATCGCCGGTGGCCACCAGCAAATTCCCTGTTCCATCGAGTATTAGGTCCCAAATATAGCGGTCATCAGGATCGAAAAAAATGTCTCGAGCTCCTTCCGCGCTGATCTTATATACCGCGCCGCGCGGAGAAGTACCCGCAAATACGTTACCCTGCCGATCTACCGCCAAACCGTGGACCTGTAACTCGTTGGTGTCGGCAACTGCCTTGGCATCGCCGGACGTATCGATTCTGTAAACTTTGCCTTCGTTACCACTTCCTGCATAAAGGTTGCCGTTCCTATCGGATACTAGGCTCCAGAAGAAGGGGTCGGTGGCTTCATAGAGATTTCTCGTGTCGGGCGCCAAGCTGATGGTACCGTCACTCGCAATGGAAAGTCCTTCAACTTCACCCTCTAGGAAATCCGCCTGGTTCTCCATGGTCCAAAACGTGGGCAAGGAAGCTAGGGCTGTCACTGCGACTATCGACGCGGTGAAAACAATCAGTAGGAATCGGTGCGACCGAAGATGCATGGAACTCATTCCTTTCAACTTACGGATTTAGGTGTCGTTTGCTCGCCTCAAGGATTCTTGACGGTGAGCTCGAGAACCCGCGAGCCGCTGACGCTGAAATCGGTTGACAGTTCGTACTCCCACAAAGTTGAGCTGTAGATGGGGATGAAACTGGCGCTAGATCGATCTGCTTCGAGAACGTCCAATACGCTTGGAGGTAAAGAGGACAGATATTCACCGGCCACAATGGCACCGCCGCTCCCCGGTCGAGTTAAACGAACGTAGAGGCGGTTGTTTTTTCGAAGTCCATTGAGGGCTCTCATCAACTGAGGGAAGTTTCGCGGCTCGAAACTGGAGCGCGTAATGCGGGTCTCGATGGCGGAGATCGTGGTGGCATCGGCAACCAGGAGTTGAAGCTTGCCTTCTTCTACATTGGACGGCACCTCGATGGTGACTCTCTCGAGCGTTTCCTCCCCCCGGTAGGAACGTAGGAGCACTTTCAGGGGAACGCTTCCTCCAGGCGCAACCTGATCCGTGTCCAACCAAGCCCGAACGAGTCGAGCGGTGTCGAGACTCTCCGATGCTTCGATCTCTACGTCGACGTCTCTAATTTGGATTTTTTCGAAGTCGTTGGTCATCAAAAAGGACATGGGGGCCGCCACCATTGCCGAGGCCGCCATCGCCGACCCTTGACCGGCGAAAACGTCATCGATGATGACGCGACGGTCCTCATCCATGACCACGCGGGCCGAGATCTTGACGGTTTGGCTGCCGAAGTCCCGTTCTGTCGTCTGTAGGACGGATATTAGAGATGCATATGCAAGGAGCGGGGAGAACAGCTCATCGTTGACGATCTCGAGTTTGAATTTCTTGTCTTGACCGCGACTCGTCTTGACCGCTATGGCCAGGGGAATCGTGCGAGGTCTAGAGCCAATGATACCTTTGAGGGCAGTTTGTCGATCTTGTAGCCATGTACCAACGACCGGCCCAGCGCTCGTAATCTTGAAAGAGCTTTGGAGGCTGGGGAGCACGAGATGAACCTCCGCAAAAGTCATGGGGTACTCGATGGGACCCAAATTAAACAACGGGTGCCCAAAAGCATAGACGGCACCGGTTGCCGAGTCGACATGCGTGACAGTCCCCGTCGGAGTGAAATTATAGTCACCTGTGACAAGGCCAACTCCTACGGCGTCGCCCGGCCTGATTGAGGCTGTATTTAGGTTGGACAAGTCGATTTGACCCGACGTTGACTGTCCCGATGGAAGGGCCGCGCCACCCATCAAGGGTTCCACGCCTAGTTTCCGCAGAATCGGTGTTATCTGCTCGATAGATTCCTGAGTGAAACCATGAAACGAGGCCGGATTGGCGATGGGTGAGAGCAGTTTACCCAAGTAGGGTTTCAAGAGATCTACCCCAGTCAACGATGTACCTTGGATGGAGATCGATCGAGACCTCGTGGGAATCGCGGATTCGAGCTTGTCAGGTTCCAGAGGAAAACTCATTCGCGCGGCGCGCCGGGCCGGGGCCGGTGTCGAAGTTGCTTCAATCATTTCTGCTATGGGGGTTATTCCGGCTATGGGCTCCTTCGAAAACGGAAAGGAGAATGCAACGGCGCCAATCAGCTTGTCGTCGATGTAGACGGGACTTCCGCTCATCCCGGCAATGACGCCGGTCTCGGCAAGAGGTCCCCCTTCCAGTTTGGCGAGAATGAGGTCTTGCTTGGGGCCATATTTCAGCATGACACCTAGGATATGGACCTTGAAGGAATCGATTTTATTTCCCGAAAAAACAGTGAATCCTACGCCTTCCATTCCCGGCTTTATTTGTGAGACTGGAAGCATCTCAACGGGAGCGGATGTCGCGACACCCGCCACGGAAGTGAGGATGGCCACCAGGACGGCAGTTGCGGATAGTAGCCTCATCTTGTTGACCTCTAATTATTTATCTGAGTAGATAGTATGTTTTTGCTAAACCCCTACCGACGAGACCGCGACGGGCGGATTCGAGTCGCTCGTAGGAGATTGTTTTATTTTCCAGAAAAGCGCCAAATCGACAACTTAAATGTGTCCAACTAAATATGATAGTTCAAGGATGCGATTTGGTCAAAGGATCCGTCAAGCAGGAAGGACGCCGCCGACTTCCCTGAGACGGACTTCTCAGTAAAGATATGCAATAACAAGGAAAAGTTTGGTGAAGGGAGACAGCAAATCCGCCGTAGTCTTGACGAAGGTGGAGGCCTCGTGCGTAAATATCGACCACAGGATGGCTTTGACCATGACAAAAATCGTCGCCTCCATTTTGGCATCTTCAACGGAGCAGATGATTCGATTGATGAGGGAGGCAACCGACGGCGCCGATCTCATCGAGCTTCGAGTTGACGGCATCGATTCGATGTCACCGAAGGAGCTAAGACTCCTTAAAGCGGCAGCAACGGAACCTCTCATCCTTACCTGTCGTAGCTCGGGCGAAGGTGGGCTATTCCGCGGCTCCGAGAAGGAGCGCCTGGATATTCTACGTTCTGCAATGGAGCTTTCGTTTGATTATGTGGACGTGGAGCTGAGCTCGCTCGAAGAGGGTTTCGAGGTTGGCCACTCGGACTCCAAGCTCATTGTTTCTTGCCATGAGTTCGACAAGTTGCCGGAAGATCTACCCACACTCGTCGAGAGAGGGATTAAAATCGGCGCCGATGTTATCAAGCTAGCGGTCAAGGTTGGCTCACTCGCGGATGCTTTTCAATTAGCCGACGCAGGAGAGGCGGCCC
>JAUVQL010000267.1 GCA_030598165.1 Acidobacteriota bacterium
ACTTAAGCCGCTGAAAACAAAGGCATTTTTTTCATATCTTCGCAGCCAAACCCGTACGGATCCAACATTTTGGATGACAGATCCATACGCTTGGATCTCAAAAAGAATACAAAAAAAGACCACCGCTCCCGGGTGGCCTTTTTCTATTTGGACATCCTAGAAGCGCACAGAGACGCCTCCAAGAATTCGACGGGGTGAATCGATCACAGCAAGCTCATCGAGAAATGCGGCACCGTCAATGTTCTCGTAGAACAGATTACGGATCGCAAGCATGAGCTCCCACTCGGTACTGTTCCAACCGTCGAAGGGCAGCATCTGGTACACCTGGAAATTGAAGCGAGAGTCCAAATCTGTTCCGCTGTCTTTCCGCCCCGATGGAAAGAACGAGGGGTGGCTAATGAGTCGGTAGACCGCCAACAACCTCGTCCGTGTCAGGTCGATCTCCGTTTCTACCGACGTCGTCAAGTCGTGTATTTCTTCCCTTGCATCAACGGCTTGGCGTGAATCGGGATGGATCGCACTGGCCAAGCCGAACCGATATCCAACGGAGCTTGCAACGGAGCCGAAGCGCCTGGAAACCGCTAACCCGACGCCTCGCGTTCGATAGTCACCTTGATTGTAGACGAGATAGTGACCGGGACCGACATCGCTTTGCGGTTGATCCTTCAAATAGGCTTTGACGAGTTGCGCAACCACTTCTTCCTGGAAGAGGCGAAGCTCAACGATGGCATTGTCACCGAGAGCATGCTGCAGCGAGACTTGGGAACGCAGTGTCTTTTCTGCACGAAGACCGCGCCGAGCATTCTCTGGCGTCCCCCTAAAATCCGATCGAACCATGCGAGCAAGGAGGTCGAGGTCTTCGCTTCCGGGCGCGTGTACCTTGTAGTCTACCATCCCCTTGAGCACGGTTTTTCCGTGACCGCCCGGAGACCAAGCGACTCGGAATGAAGGAGCGGCATAACCCGACTCGTCGAGATACGAATAGTGATGATAGACCATCCCTACATCAACGTCAGCCGGTCCAAGCTTGAAACTGTGCGCTCCGAAAACACTCCCGAACCACTCTGTAGAGCGATCGATTTGTTGTCGGGGGCCGAGTCCGGCCTCAGGAGGCCTAAGGTCCTGCAAGTCTCCATAGAGGTGGTTTCCGTAAGTCACTCCAGCAGACGTGCGGTCGCCGGAAGATCCTTCTCGAATAAACTGAGCACCACCCGCCCAGGAAGACAGGACGGACTCCATCAATTGAGCACTCACTTCCCACCGCTGACGGTGACCCGTAGGAATGTCTAGACGAGCATAGGCAAGCCTGGCATCGAGACCAGAGCCGGCACCGGGAAAAGAGCTCAAGTTCAATTCAGACGCCGAAGCGAGAATGCCGACCTCTCCCTGAAAATCAACACTCTGGGCGAAAACCGGGTCCTCCGCGACGGTGTTGTCTGCGACGTGCTCAACGACTCCCTGACCTTGGTTGTGCAGCACGTTTCTCTTGACGTGCCTCAGCAACCACTTGAGCTCGCTCGTACGTCGTTCCTCACTTTCGGCATCAACCATCTCGGTGGGAACCACGAGCGCCCCATCCTGGGGGTCAAGCCGTGCCAGTTTCATCAAGACCGGCTCGGTGGAACCTCCTTCGTTGTCGACCTCGACCGTCGAAGAGCGCGAAGGAAGGAATCCGGAAAGATAAGCACGTAGGATGTACAGACCTGGAGGTAGATCCGAAACTCGGAACTGGCCGTTCTCATCCGAGATGGTGATGAGACCTCCACTGGCGAGATTGGCCCCAAAAACCGAAATAATGGCGCCCACCAGTGGCTCGCCCAGCTCACTTGCAATCGCACCTTCGAGCCGAATCGGCCCAACCTGATTTTCCCCTGCCGGTAAGGCTTGCGAAGCCCAACCGGTCGCGGTCAGGAAGGTCAAGGCCCAGATGAATGAACGTCGGGCACTTGTCATAATTTGCACTCTCCTAATTAAGGAGCAGCTCCCCCCACTAATTCCGACTGGCGGTCAAAATAATAGAAAAAAGCCATTTCGGGGATAGATCCCCATCGACACGCCTAATTACACCCTATTACGCGTATCATAGGCAATGAACCACTGTCAAATCCAGTTACTCTCGCCCAACCCATTCCGAGCAAAATAAAACGGTCATTTCTCATAAAGTACTGATAATAAAAACCTTTGAGTCACCACCCTCTTTGGTCCGGCTTCGCCTACTATATGATACACCCTCAAATGTCCCGCGACCCATAAGCTAGATTACTCCAAGGCGAAAGGGAGAGCCAGAATCCAAGGCAGAATTCAAGAAATCGGAAATTAAGCCGCGCATAAACGCAAATTAACGCGAATAAGATCCGAACCAAGACTCAAGTCAAGTCCAACGAAATCTTATTCATTTGCGTTTATTCGCGTTCATGTGCGGCTTTGTTGAGATTATTAGGAGCCGTCATCATCGACGGAGATCTTTAGAGAGCGAAGGAACTTTCTGTCGTGGGCGTTCATCTCGA
>JAUVQL010000263.1 GCA_030598165.1 Acidobacteriota bacterium
CGAGGCGCCCGTCTGGCAAGGCGCGAGAAGTGAATAATATCTAGATATATGACCGACGAGCAACGCAGCCAGACGGGATGGATCGGCGTCCCAAAATGTGAAGTTATTTTTGCGCGGGCCCTTAGCCAGCTTGATCCCCGCGTTCCGTCTCACGAGGCTCGAACCGTCACGAACACTCCCGGAGCAGTAACGTACCAGATGAATTTAGTTCTTCTTCTTCGGAGGCACCGGTGGCTTCGGTGGATCTGGAGCCGGTACGGGCATCGTCGAGAGGTGAGGCCTCACAAAAATGGGAGCGTCAGCATAGCCGATCACCGGTCCACCATGGACACTCCCAAGACTCTGAACCGCTTCGAGACGTAGCGACGAATCAGCGTCCGAACGGGCAATGTCTTTTAGCTTTTCCAAGGCCTCTTCGCTGCGCCCGTGACTCAAGTAGCGAATAATGAATTTCTTGAGATCCGTTTCCTCAGCATGGTCATAGATCGATATGAGCGCCGAGACACCGTCGTCTCCCGGGAGACCCGCCAAGCCCAAGACTGCAGACTTCCTAAGCTCGGGATTAGGGTCGGAACTGGCAATCTCCTTCAGCTTGTTGAGAATACGAGCGTTGGAATTCCGCGACCATCCCAGACTCGATAGAACCGTTTTTTTCAAGACAATGTCGTCTTGTGAATCGTAAATACGAACGAGCGCTTCCGACGCCTCCTCGCTACCTAAACGTCCAATGGACCGGATAGCTGCCATACGAACCTCGTTGTCGGGATCGGTCGTGGCAATCTCCGTCATCAGCTCGATGAGCTCAGCTTCTGGCAGGGTTACTTTCCTGTCCACTAAAAGCCCGAAAGGAACAACACCCGATTCACTCAGGAGAAACGCTTCGGGAGCTTCGGCAAGTTGCAGCGCTTCGAGAGATCTTTCCTGCACCTCTGCTCGACCGAGCATCTCCCTGTAAATGAGCTCTTTCTCTTCCAACTCGCGGAGGGCACTTGCCTCTTCCGCCGCCATAGCTCGCGCACCCTCAAGGTATTTCTGCTCTCGAATCGCAACGAGTCGCTTTTGTTCCGCGGCGTGGGCGCGAACTTTCTCCTCTAGTTCCTTTTCCGTTTCCTCTACTTCCTGCATTACCTGTTCTTCCTGTTCGTCTACCACTCGCTCTTCATCGATCGGGGATTCCTCACCCACTGCGACGACAGACTCTTCTGCATGCGAATCTACGTTAGGAGTCTCTTCTACTTGAGTCGTTGTTTCTTCGGCTCCTTGTGCAGCGACAAAGGGTAGCGTCCTCGCAATCTGGATACCGACAAACATCAAAGCGAGAATGCCGATGAAAAGACTTGATTTCGAAATCCGAGGTTTGGTGTGATGGATTTGCTTCAAAGACATTTCAATTCTCCTGGCAATTTGTTTCTTTGTCGTAAAGCCACCGGGTGCCAACACCGGCGCTTTGACTCGCCCTGTGAGCTCAATAAGTCTCGTTAGACAGGCTGCATAGGGCTTGGATTGCCCCGTCCTGTAAATGACCCAATCATCGCAGGCTATCTCGCGCTCGGCGTCGAGCTGGCCTCCTATCCAATGGACGGCCGGGTGGAAAAAAAAGACTGCTTCCACAACTTTCTGCAGCAGGTTCGTCCAATCATCCCACCGGCATATGTGAGCCATCTCATGGAGGCCGACTTGATCCAACTCTAGTTCACTCAGCTCCTTTACGAGATGACACGGAAGCAAAATCACGGGATGAGTGAGTCCGGCAGCCACCGGACCTCTAATTTGATTCGAGCACTTGAGCTCGACAGACCTCTTCGAATTACTCAGCCCGCACCAATTCTCCAGTCGTTTTTCCAGTCGTTCTGGAATTCGGATGCTTTTTTTCTTGAGACGACTCAAGAATCGGTAGCTCCAAATGACTCTCGAAAGCATGAAGGCAGCTCCCACAATCCATCCGATGAACAAAAAGACCGACCACCTTCCTGGACTGATCTGAAGAGGAAACAACCACGCAGTCTCTTGAACATCGTCAAGCGAAATGACCTCGTAGGTATCAATCCGCTTTATTTTCACAGGTCCTTCCGCCAATGACTTTGAGTCACTACCTTGATCACCTGAGACCGCTCGCGGCCTAGTCACAAGAATCGGATCCGCTGCGAACAGGACCTCCTTTGGCCGTGTCGACTCGAAGTTACCCGTAGGTTCATGGGCCATGTTGCCATTGGACGGTAATCCCAATTTCACGAGGGGAAGCAGCAAGATCAAAATGAGGCTCGCAAGCCAGATCGCGTAGCGAGTGGTCGCATTGACAATGCGGACGAGGTGCAAAGCAAGCCAGACGACTGCAAACAAGGCGACTCCCTGCCACATCGTATTGAGGAGTGCCACGATGAGAGAAGCCGATGCCGGCTCCAGTGCGTTCAACAAGGTGCTCATGGTTCCACCTCCTCGCTTTCTGCCACCAGCGTCTTCAATCTCTCGAGCTCCATCGGATCGATGTTCTCGTTCTCCAACACATTGAGGAGCAAAAGCTCCGGAGAATTGTCGAAGAACCGGCTCAGTACGTACTGAACCGCGTTTTGGCTCGCTTGCTTGCGATTCACAACAGGATGGTA
>JAUVQL010000195.1 GCA_030598165.1 Acidobacteriota bacterium
GCAAGGTACCAAATATTGTCTTCGGGAACACCCATCCGCTCAGTGGCCGCTTCCTGCATTTCAAGTGCCCACTCGTGGAAACGCTCACTGTAAGTTTCCTCTCCACCAAGGCCACTTATAATGAGCAGATAGTTCGCCCCGGCCGCCTCGAGGGGAGCCGCGGCAACAAGGGCCGCCAGGCCAACCACCAAGGCAATACTGATTCTTCCGGTCACACCAGCCCCCTGGTTTTGCGATAACTCCACTCCGTCGCCAAAAGGCCAACGAGGAACAAGAACACCACAGGCATATCCCACAGGTCCCTCTGTTCTTTTACCGTGGTACCCCCCTCCGTGTAGCTCATATCTTCCGGAAGCTTTCCGACGGTGGCGGGAACATAGGACCGGCCACCTGTGTCCTCGGCGATACGTTGGAGTAACGTCGAGCGCATCTCCGCACCGAAGAACTCATCCGCCAAGTCGGCGACTTCAATGTACATCGTCGCCTGCCCTATGACGTCGTCCGCCCGCTCGGCATCGACCCGGATCTCATAGATACCCTTCTCTTCGGGGATGAAGCTCGCCCAGTACTCGCCATCCTTGTCCACCGTCCATTCCATGGGGAATTCAATCGTCTCCCCGGACGGGGTTTGAACTTCGGCCATGACCCGCGAGTTGTTGACTTTGAGAAAGCGGTCGTCATCGACCTCCGCTCGGATGCTGACGGGCTCACGAACCGCGTAGCGGTCTTTGGGAGTCGCCACCGAAACCTGGTCGGGTACATAGCTCACTAGCCATCTCAAGAGCTTGCGCCAGAGCATCTCATGGGTCAGGTCCTCGAGCGGGATGTCCGCGTGCATCTGCCATTGCCAGGAATCATGTACGGTAAAGGCCAATGACTTCCCTCGGCCGTAACGCTGATAGGCGAGAACCACTTGTTCGTGGGAGGTCGTCTCATCTTTCCCTACGAGGAGCGTCGTCGCACCTGGCTTGACGTTTCGTACCGGATTCAAAGCGGCAAGGGGTGGAAGGGACTCCCACCGACGTGCGCTCTCCTCGATGTCCTCAGCAAATTGGGTGACGGGATGTGTCTTTCCAAAGGGGGTCAGCTCGACCTTCATTCTCGAGAAGAAGGGCTCTTCACCACTGGACTCCATGCTGTGCTTGTCGGTGAGGGCTACGGGCAAAACATCAGCCACAGGTGTGCCGGCATACCCACCCAAGGAGAAGGCCAGTCGGCCACCCAGCATCATGAGCCCGCCCCCACGTTGTGAGACGAAATCGGCAATCATTTGTAGCTGGTCGTGGGTAAAGTAGCTGGCTTCAACGCTCCCCAGAACCAAACCGCGATAACGGAAGAGCTCTTCTCGGCTTTTTGGAAATCCCGCAGTCAACTCCTCGGCGTCATCCACGTCTAACCGGAGGAACTTGTTCTCGGCCGTCCGCTGCAAGCAAACCACCTGCAGGTTCTCGTCATCGCTCACCGCTCGTCGAACGAACTTCAGCTCGAATCGAGGCTCACCCTCGAAATACAGGATCTTCTCCCGCTTCTCCTCGACATTGATGAGGACTTCCCGCTGGTTGTTTTGGGTCACCATTTCGTCCGGTTGGGAAGCAATTTTGAAACTAAACACACGCGGCCCTGGATGATCCACAGTGAAGTGCACTCGTACGGTTCCCACCTCCCCCTCTTCCGGCAACTCCACGTCGCGTGAGTTGACGATCCTTCCCGAGTCCTCCACGTCCAACCGGACGTTGGAGCCGCTGTAACCTCTTTGAGAGATCACTACATCCACAACGAGCGAGGAGCCCTTGAGAACGGTTCTCGGCGCTTCGACACGAGTCAGTTCGATATCCCGAGTGTATCGCTCCCTGCCTAAGCCAACGGTGTAAACGGGAACCTTACGAGCCCGAAGTGACAACAAGGTCTCACTCAAGCCCGTCCGAGAGTTATCGGCACCATCGCTTACGAGAACGAGCCCAGCCAAAGGAACGGTGGATAACTGATCTGCTCCCCGTTCGAGAACCCGCCCAAGGTGTGTCTGCTCGCCGGAAAAGGTCAGCTCCGACGCATCCGAGATGCGCTCCGCCGAGGATGAAAAGCCGAAGAAGCGGACCTTGAACTTCTCGGACAACTCGGACAATAGAGAACTTCCCTCCGGCCCGAAGGTCTCGTTCACGAATTGTCCTCGAGGCATACCGTCACGGTCTGCTATTCTCATGCTCCGTGAATCGTCGAGGAGGATGCCTACGAAACTCCGCTGCGGCACGACCGTCGAAAGGACCAAAACGGGACGGAACAGACAAAAAAGAACTAGGCCGAGAATTGCAGCTCTGAGAGTTGTAAGAATCCATCGGTCACGCGGTTGGCTCTTGCCGCGGACATCCCGGTACCGGAGTAGGGTAGGAACAGACACCACGACAATGGCAAGCCCGATCAAGTACAGGGGCCAAGAGGCGGTGAGTACAAACTGTCCTTTCTCGAATACCCACGGCCTGTACTTGAACAGGAACTCGAATAAGCTCTCGAATGTAGAAGCCATTACATGGATGCCTATGACTCTTAGTCGAGCACTAGTGGCTCATTGCATAAATGATGAAATTCACACCCATTTGGTAGGCGTAGGTCGAGAACTTCAGCGGGTAGTAAGGGTTTTCCGCCCACTCCCACGCGTCTCCCAGATCGGTATTCCAGTTGATTACCACCATGAGACGTTCCTGGTCATCGAATATCCCCCGGACGGAGGGTATGAATCCATCTTTTTCCCAAGTCGGTCCACCCTGCATTCCGTTACCGACGTTGGGAACCTGTACAATTTCTCTTACGTTATAGAAACAACTGAATATGGGATGGTCGAGTGGTATTTCTACAATCCGGCGACCGGGTAAAACTCGTTCGACCTCCATTTCGAAATTTTCCCATTCGACGCTGCCCCAAAAGTCATCAATGACGAGAAATCCTCCTGCCGTCAAGTAACGGCGCAACCCAACCACCTCGGCTTCGGTCAAAGCCATATAGCCCACCTCGACGGCATACAAAAATGGAAAACGCCCTAACTCCGGATCGGTGAGCCGAACCGGATTCTCGAGCTCGTAAGCGTTGACGTTCGTCAAACGCCGCACACCGATGAGGAACTGTCGGTCGGCTTTTGGAAAGTCAACTTCCCAGCTGCGGAAGTTTCGAAAGCCGTATCCAGTGTAAGCGGCACGCGTAAAATAAAACTCGCGAGGTCCTCCGGGTCGCTTCAGCGATAAGACATCGGCTTCATCCTCGAAGACGAACCGCCGCTGGAGCGGGCTTGGTCCTCGCCCGGCCTCGGACCCGAACGCCAGCACACCGGCGAGACTCAAAACGAGGAGGGCGGATAGATTCCTCGATTTGACAGTCAACGGAGCCTCTTTGTTTTGTAGCATTACACTTCGATTGAACGGCGATTGCCGGTTCGCCGAATCGACGGTTCGCACGTTCGCGTGTTTTGCCCGCTCCCACCCAGATTGAGCCGATTCTGTTTTTAAAGACGAATTTACAAATGCGGGTCCAACGTCAAACAGACTTGAAACGTTCTGCAAACGCGCGGCCGGCGGCCACCCTGGTTTCCAAGTTATCGGCCCTTATAGTTTGATTATACCCATAGGCTGGCGGGGCAATCCAGTGAAACTAGAGTAGATATGTAGAAGTAAGAGGCCAGAACAGTAAACAGTCGTAGGCCCGGCTGTGCCGGGCGATAAAGCTACCAGACCGAGATTGCCAGGCACAGCCTGGCCTTCCAGTA
>JAUVQL010000109.1 GCA_030598165.1 Acidobacteriota bacterium
ATGTTCCCGGTGTCGAAGGCGTGGATAATCTCATAGGAGTCACGCCCGAGTTGGGGACTGGACAAGCGGAGACCGGCCGAAGTCTAGGTCAGAAGCTGGACGATACGGCGCTTGCAGCAAAGGTCAGAGGCGCATTTGCTCTTCATAAGGACCTGAGGGACCTCGACATCCAGGTACGAGTACGAGAAGGGACGGTTTTCCTCGACGGAACCGTCGAGACCCAAGAGCAAGTAGAATCGGCCCGTGGCTGGGCCCTCCAAGTCGAGGGCGTGCGGCAAGTGGAAAACGCCTTGGGAATAAAAGAGGATAGGGAGACCGCCGAACAAAAGGCCGAGCGCATCCAATCTGTTCTGATGCAGAACGAGAATCTTGCAAGCTATCAACTCCGCGCTTCGGCCGTCGGCAGCGACGTCATCCTCGAAGGAGAAGTTGACACGGGGGCCGAGCGAGAGCTGGCCGAGCTTCTCGCGGAGCGCATCACAGGAAAGGCCAAACTGCGCAACCGGATCAGTGTCAAGTCACAGTAGAAGCCAGCAGATCTGTCCCTGACTGCTGACTGCTCGACTGCTTGACTGCCGCAGGCGGGGCACTGCGGGATATCAAGGTGCCCCTAGCTTTATCGCCCGGCACAGCCGGGCCTACTGATCACGATGACCCCGTCGAGCTACGCACGTCTTCGGCCAGGATAAGTCCTTTTTCTGCCAGCACCGCCGCGCGTCTATAGTCTTTCTCTGCGTAGGCCTTTCGTGCTTGAATGACGAACGCTTGAGCTGCGGCCAGCTGTTCGCTCTGTTTCTTCGTCAGAGGTCGATTCTGAAGGGTCGAAAGAATCGCCTCCGCACGGGTCAGCTTTTCCACAATGGAGCGAGCTTCCGGGCTGTCCTCGTTTGCGGTCAATCGTGGCTCAGCGGGTTCGGGCGGTGGTGGCTCGGGAGGCGGTGTAGCCTTGGGTCTCTGGACGGGTTTCGGAGCGGGCTCCTCCGAAACCGGAATGGGCTCCTCTTCCGGCTCGGGCGCTTTCTGTAAGACTTCCAGATCCTTATCTGGCTCTTCAGAGGTGCTCTCCCGAGGTTCGGGAACTATAATCACCGCGGGCGGGCGCTCGAACTCGGCCTTGACTTTCTTGTGGCAACCGCTCAGTGAGGCAAGTACCGCAAGACACATAGCTCCGGCCCGAGCCGTGGCGAATCGTCTCCGGTCCTTCGAAGTCCTCACCCTCTAACCTCCGGTAACTTGATTGTAAACCTAGTTCCCTCTCCCGGTGTAGAGTCAACATCGACGTCACCATCATGAAGCTGAATGATCCGATAAACCAAAGACAGCCCAATTCCGCTTCCCGCATCTTTTGTCGTGTAATACAGGTCGAAGATCTTGGGCAACGCTTCATTGGAAATGCCACACCCGCTATCCCCGATCTCTATCTCCACGTGCTCGTCCGAGGACTGCCGTGCAGTCACTTTCAACATTCCTCCATCCGGCATAGCTTCTTTGGCATTAAGCATGAGGTTCAAAAAAGCCTGCTGTAGTAATTCGCGATCTCCGTGGATCGGCGGAAGATCCGCCGGTATGTCCGTCACGAAGCGAATCCCGGTCTTCTCGACGTCTCCGGAAACGAGGCGAAGGACTTCTTGCAAGACCTCTTCCAAGGGGACGGAGTCGAGTTGAAGCTCCTCGGGGCGGGTGAACTTCAAAAAGCCTTGTATGACTCGATCCAAACGACGGATCTGCTCATCGAGAACGTCGAGATAGCCACGGGCACCTGGAGAAGCTTCTGAGAGCTTTTGCCGGAGGAGCGCCACATGGATGACCATAGCATTGAGCGGGTTTTTGATCTCATGCGCAACTCCTGATGTGAGCCGGCCGAGAGCCGCAAGCTTTTGTGTATAAGAAAGATGGGATCCCAGACGGGACAGCTTCTCCAAGTTTCGGACATTGACCAAGACTCCGGAAATACCGTTGGTCTCCTTGAGCATCTGCGCGTTCAAAGAATGAGGTACCATACGACCTTCGACTCTCAGAGGAACACTTCTGGGCCCCACCGCTTCGCCACGGGAAAGGGCTTCTTCGACCAAAACAACCACTGGATGTCCGCTGGTCACAATTTCATCGAGTCGCTTCCCTTGAGCTTCGGCACGGCTCTCACCGAGAAGCTGGCAGGCCGGAGGATTGAGTGACAAGACCCGCCGTTCGTTGCTCACCACCATTACCGCGTCGCTCAAGCCTCCCACCATGGTTTCCAACCATGTGAAACCGCTCTCACGCTGTTGACGGTCTTCTGCCATCCTACGACTCATGGTCGAAAAGAACTCCGCAATCCGGCTGACATCACCTTCGTTTCGCAATTGGAGAATCTCTCCGGCGTCGGGGTCGATTCGAGCCAACTCTCTTCTCAACATTTCGATGGGACCCAAGAGTCGATTGGCGAGATACAGCGAGGCGAGAAAAGAGGCGAGAACAACGCCGGCGGCCGTGAGTGCGTTGGCCGTAATAGCGCCGGAAAGCTGCTCTTTCAATAACAAAGTGGAGACCGCGACACGTACCGAGCCAAACGGTTCGTCGTCTACGGTGAAGGGCAGCTCCATTTCCAGAACTCGATGTCCCCGGCTCAATGCCATCAACTGTCCGAAGGCGTTCTTCTTCGAAAAATCGGATACGGTCTCGGCAGGACTCAATGGCTTGCCTTCTTGGCTCGGATCGCTGTGGAGGATCACACCACCGTATTTGTCGGTGATGGCCACGTAGAGCGTAGTAGGCGAATATCCGACGATGGCATCTGCATAAGCTCGAAGAGAAGGTTCTAAAGAAAGAAGCACCTCGAGATCTTCACCTGGATGGCTTCGAATCACACGGCTGACTTGGTGATAGAAGGTCGAGCCGAGCAACTGCAGGCTGTTCTTAGTTTCAGACACAGAAACGCGTGTAAGGGAGACGGCGTTCATGAAGCTGGTCGCCAGCGCTACGGCCCCTGCAACAAGGGTTATTGTGGCGATCTGCTTTCCGCGAAAGCCCACTCGGGTCTACCTCTAGGTGTCGATATGGTTCTTGTTGCGATTCGGCTCGAACTGGGGAGAATCCACCTGCGGCCGCTCGACGGGCACAAGCACCGTCATTTTCGGCTGTAGTTGCCGGCCTCCTCGATCAAAATTACTCACGATACCTTTTGAGTTTGTTATGGAGGGTCTTCAAACTGATCCCCAAAATCTCCGCTGCTCGTGTTTTGTTTTGTCCCGTGGCCTCGAGGGTCTTCATTATCAGGTCACGCTCTGCCTGCTCTACCGTCGTTCCAACAGGAATGGACACTTCACCCAATCCGGTCCGGCGCGCCGTCGCTGGGTGCGATGGTTGCATCACGGTACGCGGGAGCTCTTCAACTTCTATGACAGGACGTGGACAGATAATGACCGCTCGCTCGATAACGTTACGCAGTTCTCGGACGTTACCCGGCCAGTGGAACGCTGTTAGCGCAGCTAAGGCATCCTCGCCCACGCCATTGACGGATTTACTGTTGGCCTTCGCGAACTCTTCTACAAAGTACTCAACGAGAAGAGGTATATCGTCTACCCTCTCCCTCAAAGGTGGCAGCTCCAGTGTAAATACATTCAATCGATAGTAGAGATCTTGACGCAGTTTGCCATCCTTGAGGGATGCCTCCGGATCCCGGTTGGTAGCCGCCAACACTCGGACATCGACCTGAATTTCGTCGTGCCCCCCGAGCCTCCGAAAGCTCCTCTCCTCGAGCACTCGCAGCAGTTTCACTTGAGTAGAGGGGGCCATCTCGGCTACTTCATCGAGGAACAACGTACCGTGGTCAGCAAGCTCGAAACAACCTTGGCGACGCCCCTCCGCTCCGGTAAAGGCGCCTTTTTCGTGTCCGAAGATCTCGCTCTCCAAGAGGGACTCAGGGATAGCGGCACAATTGATGGCACTGAAAGGCCCTTCGGCTCGCGGGGAAACCTCATGCAACGTCTTGGCGACCAACTCTTTTCCCGTACCCGACTCACCGACGATCAGAACTGAGGCAGAAGAAAGACCGGCTTGCTTGATCATCTGGTAGAGACGACGCATGGAAACGCTCTTTCCTACCAAACGACCGAAACGACCCGTTGCCTCCAACACGCTTTCATAACGTTCGAGCTCTTCCCACAAGCTCGATCGAGAAGTCGCCTTCTCCAAAAGGGCCTGGAGCTGTCGGGTATCAACTGGCTTGGCTAGATAGTCGAAGGCTCCTTGCTTCATAGCTTCAACGGCGCTCGCGATACTGCCCTTGGCCGTCAACATGACAAAAGTCATATGACCGAGACTACCGGACAGCGCCCGCAGGAGTTCCATTCCATCCATGCGAGGCATAACCAAGTCAGCAAGCACGACATGAGGTCGGAAACTCGCAACCTTTTCCAGCCCTTCCGCTCCGTCAGCAGCCGCTTCCGTCTCGTAGCCCCAATTCGCTACGAGCTCCGACAACCCTCGTCGAGAACCGGTCTCGTCATCGACAATGAGTAAGCGGGGTTTGGACATCGCCATTCAGTATATCGCCTGCGCTAGCGGCAACTCCAGAAGCGTACGGCCCAGCCGGGGATTCAGCATTTGGGAAAGATTCAAGAGGTTTCAACGCAAAGTCGTGAAGCCGTAAAGGCGCACAGAGGGCAAGTTGCACTACAAAGATCTGGTATTGCGTCCCGCTCTTCTCCGCGTCTCCGCGTTAATTTCCGTAATTCTCGAGTTCTTGAGTTCTTGAGTTCTTGGGTTCTTGAATTCAAGTCTTCTTGCGCCTCACCTTGATATGCAATGCGACGCGAAACTCCGCTTCCTCCGCGCCAGGATCAAGAGTGACGTGGATCGGCACCACAACCTGCCGAGGTTTGGCATCTCCGGGAGATACCTCGACCTCTATCACATTGGGAGACTTGACTTCCGGGGACGTGGACCCGGCAATCGACTCGTTCGATACTAAATCCAGCGCTTCACTGATATCTGGGCCGATTTGGGTGCGTGCCAACTCGTCGAGGTATGGCCGACTCTCAAC
>JAUVQL010000033.1 GCA_030598165.1 Acidobacteriota bacterium
CGGATCCAGGACCGAAATCCCTATGACCTCAGCCGATCGGGACTCTGCCTCCGCGGCGAGCTCTTTCCAAGTCGGGAGGTTCTGGGTACATATGGAGCAGGTCGGCGAGAAAATATAAAGGAGAATAGGACTGGAGCCTTCGCCAGCCCGTAATTGCAGGGACTCTCCGGAAAGAGAAAGGAGCGACACCTCGGGAAGTGGAGCCCCCTCGGTCAAGCCATTCGGCCTTGACGGCGGAGTCGACGACGCAGTCGTTGGCGGCGGTGTACCCGCTGGCGGTTCGGGCTCCTGGCTCGCCTTAAACAACAAGTAGCCCGTGATGGCACCAGCTATGACGGCGAATATCAGGAATCGTCCCTTCGAGGGGCTCCCTTGCTTCTTTTCAACTTTTTTCTTGTTCTTGCTTATCTTCTTCTTCATATCCTTGACAAATTCCAGCGTTGCCGATTAGACTTACGCTCCGATTGAGGTGTTCCTGCCTCGTGGTTCTAGAGTGGATATCGCACCACGTCGCATGTCGCGACCAAATGCGGTGTCCTAACATGCGGTTCTATGATAACGCGTAGGAGGTGAGTACGTGAAGAAACGATGGATAGCCTCCCTCTTGGTATTGGTTATGGCCGCGGTGCTCACGATGGGGCTGGTTGGCTGCGGAAAGAAAGCGCCGCCGCCGCCACCACCACCACCACCGGAAGAGCCGCCGCCACCGCCACCGCCACCACCACCACCACCACCACCACCGCCGCCGCCGCCGCCGACCGAAGCAGAGCTGTTCCGCTCGGCCGCTGTTGCAGACCTACAGGTGAACATGGCGGACATCTACTACGACTACGACAAGTCAGAACTCCGTGACGACGCGAGGAACACCCTCTCGCAGAATGCGGATTGGCTCAAGAAGTCTTACAACACGGCGGTCATTGAAATCGAAGGACACTGTGACGAGCGAGGCACAGAGCAGTACAACCTAGCTCTAGGTGAGCGCAGGGCTCGTGCTGCCTCGGACTATTTGGCGTCACTCGGTGTCCCCACGGAACGGATCAAAATTGTCAGCTATGGCGAAGAGCGTCCTCAGTGCAACGATTCCACCGAGGATTGCTGGCAACAGAACCGTCGAGGACACTTCAAGATCGCCTCCAAGTAACTTTAGCAATAGGTCCCGGAGACTCCGTTCTCCGGGGCCATTCCCTTGTCTACTGGAAGGCTACAAGCGGTCGGCCATGGCCGTATCCATCTCCTCGAGGATGCGCGATGCGGCAACCCGAGGGTCCGCCTGGGCCGTGATGGCTCGACCCACGACGACATACCTCGCCCCGGCGCGCACTACGTCGGCAGGCGTGGCAACACGTTTCTGATCGTGGGAGGCACTAGCCCATTGGGGCCGCACCCCTGGAACCAGGACGTCGAGTTGGCCCTCCGTGGCCTCTCGGACGGCCTCTACCTCGTGCGCTGAAGCCACGACCCCGTCTAGACCACTCTCACGGGCCAATCGAGCCAGACGCACCACTTGTTCTCGACTCGTTGACTCCAGTCCGAGTGAGCGCAAATCGTCGTCTCCGAGGTGGGTCAAGACGGTTACCCCAAACACTAGTGTCTGCTTTGCCGATTCCGATTCGCGGACACCTTCCACGGCAGCCTTCATCATGGCCTGGCCGCCTGAAGTATGTACATCGACTAGACTGACTCCCCACCGGAGGGCCGCTCGAACCGCATGTTTCACGGTGTTGGGTATGTCATGGTACTTGAGATCGAGAAACACCCGTGACCCTGAGCGACAGATTTCGCGAATGATTCCTGGGCCGGCCGTCGTAAAGAGCTCGCTTCCGACCTTGTAGTAGTCAACCAGTCCTTCGAGAGACTCACGAAGTGCCAAGGCTTGGTCTTGCTCGGAGAAATCGAGGGCGACGATAAGGGTGGGGCGATTGCTCATGGCTACACTCTTCTCCTCTCGATATAGCGATAATGGAGCCCTCGAGGGCAATAAAGGCGTTCAGCGATCTGCATCCAAAGAACCGGAAAGCTCACGTAAAGATTTGACTTCGTGTCTGCGGCAGTACTCCTCGAGCCCTCGAAGCGTCCTGGACCAGACGGAAGGATCGACAAAGTTCATAGTCCCGATTTGAACAGCCGTCGCACCGGCGAGAATGAACTCGAGCGCATCCTCTGCGGAAGCGATCCCCCCGATACCAATGATGGGGATACGAATCGCTCGAGCGGTTTGATAAACCATCCGCACCGCTATGGGTCGAATGGCCGGGCCCGACAGCCCACCTATTACATTGGCCAACCTCGGTCTTCTCGTTTCTACATCGATGGCCATCGCGGGAATCGTATTGATGAGCGACACCGCGTCGGCGCCCGCTGATTCGACGCTCTTGGCGATCGAGGCGATGTCGGTGACGCTCGGGCTCAACTTGGGAATGACGGGGAGGCGGGTTCCCTTTCGAACGACCTCGGTCACGTGAGCGGCTAAGTTGGGATCGCAGCCGAAGATGATCCCCCCTTTTTTAACGTTTGGACAAGAGATATTGATCTCGAGGCCGGCCACGCCTTCGACTTCATCGAGTATGCGCGCAAGCTCGCCATACTCTTCGAGCGTGCTACCACATATGTTCACGAGGACCCTCGGCTCGAGCCGGCGCAACGCCGGCATCTTTTCTTCGATGAAACGATGGACGCCAATTCCCTGAAGCCCAATGGCGTTGAGCATCCCGGAAGGTGTTTCCCATATTCGTGGTGGAGAGCAACCCTCACGTGGATTCACATACAGACCTTTGACAATGATCGCGCCTACGGCCGGATACTCTACGACTTCGTAGTACTCGGTCCCATAGCCAAAGGTTCCACTCGCTGCAATCAAGGGGCTCGCCAGCTTGATTCCAGCAATTTCGACGGATAAGTCTACGTCCATCTTCATTGTCATAGCGGATAGGGATCGCGATCCCAATGAATCTCCCGGGCATCGAAGACAGGACCCTCGGTGCAGGCTCGACGGTACTCCCCCTGCCCTTCATCGGGTCTCTCGGTGTAGACGACACAGCCCCAGCAACAACCCATGCCGCACCCCATACGGCGCTCGATGGAGACCTGGTGGGGGACGGAGCACTCCATTGCCAAGGAAGCGGCCTTTTTGAGCATTCCCGAAGGCCCGCAAGAAAAAAGCTGATAGGGGCCCTCCCCCGAAATGACCTCAGCGAGAAGATCCGTTACCAAGCCTTTCCGTCCATGGCTGCCATCTTCCGTCGTGCACTGGACCTCCATCCCGAGTCGAGCAAACTCCTCCTTGAGGTAGAGGTCGTGCTCACGCCTTCCTCCCAGCAATACGATGGCCCGATGGTCATGGCGCGCTAGATACTGACAGAAGCCGTAGAATGGAGCGATCCCCACGCCCCCGGCAACGATGACCGCTTGAGCACCATGCGGCGGAGCCTGAAAAGACGTACCCAGGGGACCCAAACAATCGATGCTTTGGCCTAAGGTCAACTCACTCAAGGCCCGAGTTCCCTCTCCCACAACTTTTACCAGCAAGCTAAAGCGTCCTGCCTCGGGATCGGTCCCACAGAAGGAGTAGGGGCGACGGAGCAGTGGCCCATGAATCGTCACCCGCACCATGGTGAACTGTCCTGGAGCGGACTCAGCTGGGAACGTAGGAGACTCGAAGGAAAGAAGAAACGCATCCGGAGAAAGAGCACGCCGTTCGACAAGAACAGCTCTCTCATCCCGCTTCATTTCGAACGGCAGTATAACAAAAATAGGTGCCCGCTTTCAGTCATGAGTGGGCTATCGACGCGAGCCTTTCTTGCTTTCATTTACTGTCTGTGATATCAAATTTGTGTTCAAAAATCCCAAAAAGCTTATGTTTCGTCTGAATGAATTAGGCTTGGTGCTGTCTTCTCGCGACTGCGTGGTGCTCACCGCAAGACGTCGAGGAGAAGTGGATGAGCAAAGGACACCGGCCCTAGCTCAAGTCGTCGACTCTCAGATCCGTGCGGTTGGGCACAGAGCATACCGACTCGTCGGCAAATCCAACGACATCGTTTGCGTGTTTCCGGGACGCCTGGACGATCCAACGGTGCTCGGCGGCTATCTGGAGCGCGTCGTTCCCCAAGGCTCGGCGCTTCAGAGGCGCCGATTGTGGGCCTGCGTCCCGACAGCTTCGAGCCTGCAAATGCAAATAGACCTCCGCAACTGCTTCGACTCCAGTTTGAGACCCAAGGATACGGTTTTGGTGCCCGAGATCTTAGCTGCGGGACTCGGAGCGGGTCTGCCGGTTCTCCAATCGGAGGAGGACTCGCACCGCGCTCGCATGGTCGTTCATTTCGGAACGAGTCGTGTCTCGTCCGGCGTATTCATCGATGGGTCATTGACCGGTCTCGTGATACATGAAGGTAGCTGGGACCGACTCATTCGAGAGGTGCAGGAAAACCTCCAGTTCCGATTGGGTACGGGATTCGGTTTCAACACATTTGCCAAAGTCGTCCGAACTCTTTCGAGGACTTTTTTCGAGCGCCAGTTGACGGACGGAGCGCGTAAACCAGTTCCTCCCAAAGAGACCGAAGAAGTCGAAGAGGAACTATCTACCGACCTCGAGCCTTCCGCAGAGGTTATGCCTGAAGTCTCGGCCCCTACGAATCTGAGAAGTTTCAATGAAAGAGGGCTCATAGAGTATGTAACGGAAGATCCTGTCATCTGTCGCTCCATCGACATCCAACTTCAAAACCTGCTCTTTTCGCTCGAGAAAGTCGTGTACGGCTGCTTCTCGAAGCTTCGAGGCTCGGGACGCGGTGAGATCGCAAGTGATCTCTTCTCCGACCGGATTATGCTGTGTGGCGAGATATACTTCGACACTTCTGCCCTGGCACGCTACTTTTCCCGCCTTACACGCTTCCGTTTCGAAGCCGTGAACACCAATGCCACCGCTAAGGGTCTTCGTCGAATCATGACGGCGGAATCCTCCCAAAAGAAAAGCTACAGAGACTTGTCGGCTTCGATCAATCAGCAGCAGCAGTTGGCCCTCAGCTACGTCTGAATCAAGAATTCAAGAACTCAAGAACCCAAGAATTCAAGAATCCTGTCGTCCACTACTCCGGATCCGGACCTGTACCGGGAATCTTGTCTGTGAAGATCACTCAGCTACGGTCCACCAGCAGTTGCCAGAAGCCAGAGGACTGGTGTCAGTAGCCAGAGGCCAGAAGGCCGCCGTCTCCGCTCCGATGGCGGGTACATTTCCGGA
Organism: Acidobacteriota bacterium; assembly: GCA_030598165.1. Next base: position 5,231 of record JAUVQL010000033.1, read on the forward strand.
TTAGTGGATTCGGGATTCTTGAGTGCTCGAGTTCTTGAGTTCTCGAGTTCTGGACGCAAATTCACGAATGAGCCGATCGAAGCGAGGCCGGTAGATGATGTCGTAGGTCCTGTCCTCCCCCGGAAAAAGCCGGAGAATTTGACGACGCATGGCTTCGACGATGTGCTCAGCCTCGAGCCGGCTCATCTGGCTTTGCATGATGAGCTGCGCCGTAAAATCGACGAGCACGCGAAGGTAACGCATACGCCGATGCTCTTCTTCAACGAGCTCGGGATCAAGGGAATTCGGGAGTAAGTAATTAGTATTTTCCGGCATTACTCGCCAATATTATCTACCTGTCCCCGAAATTCAATTCTCATTGCGAGTCCGGATCCGGAGTAGTGGAATGCAGGATTCTTGAATTCTTGATTTCGTGAGTTCTTGAATTCTTGCTGGAAATTCTCAGTGAACTTGGTTCGAATTGGTGACCAGTAACACTCCCTCACGTCTCAGTAGATCCGCACATCTCTCGCTACCCGTGCGAAGCCATTTCTCATAGAGTCTCAGAAGTCCTCTGTTGTTCGTCATCGAGCTAATCTCACTCACCTCGCTTAGGACATCGGCGAACTGAGCGAACTTATCGGACAGCTCCTTGAAGACCACCGACACGGACGGTCGTCGGCTCGAACGTCCAAGCATCCCGTAGGCGCATCCGCCAATTTGCGCGTAGTAACTTGGGTCCACAGGTTTTCCCATCAGGCTGTCCGAGAAAAAGCCTGAGATAAACAGTGAAAGGTCTCCTGTCATCTTGAACAGTGCCGACTTTCGTCTGCCATTCGCCTCGAGGGCCCGACAAAAAATCTCGGCGAGCTGAGGGTCTTCCCCCACGCCCAGCTCTGCGCAGAGACAGTCCCGTCGCAAGAATGTCTCCAACAAGTTCACGAGATAGTAGGAAGACAGGGGGCTCGATGAGACTTTTTGTCTCCGCAACGCCTTTTCGATGAGCTCTTTAAAGTACTCGGCTGCCGTCTGGTCTTGAACGAGTTGGTCCATCGTTCTTGCTCCTACGCCCGAGGGCGTTTCGAAAGGTATAGCTTTGGGCTTATGTCGCCTTTGGTATCTTTTCTTAAGCAAAAATCATGCGCAAAGGCGTGCGCGCGGTTGAGGTCGAAAATGTATGTAAATGGCGGAAATGTCCGATGAGGACAACCGCTTGTCGTCCCAATAAGGAGACAAATAGACGAAGCCGCAAATGAACGCGAATGAACGCAAATAAAAAAGCATTCGTTGGACTTGGCTCGATTTTTTGATTGGGTTTTATTCGCGTTAATGTGCGTTAATTCGCGGCTGTCTGAGTTCTTGAATTCTTGCTGTGAGGCAGGCCCAGATCCGAGTCACTCTACAAACGTCACTTTGTTGATCTCACGGAGCGTGGTAACACCGGAATAAACTTTTTGAAGAGCATTCTGGCGCAAGAAGATCATTCCCTCTTCGCGTGCCGCTTGTTTCAACTCGGACGCACTTGTGCGATCTAAAATGAGCTGCCGGATGCGATCAGAAAGCTCGAGCAGCTCGCAGATGGCGGTACGGCCACGAAAACCCGTTCCCCCACAAACGCGACATCCGGAGCCTTGGAAGAACGTTTGGTCCCGAAGCGCCTGCACGTCCAGCGCTGATTCTTCGAGAAGGCCAACATCGGGCTGTGTCTGCTTTTTGCAGGCAGAACAGATGACCCGGACGAGTCGCTGCGCCAAGACGCAATTCAAGGCCGACACAAAGTTGTAAGGCTCGACACCCATGTGGATGAACCGTCCGATGACATCAAAGACGTTGTTGGCATGAACGGTGGTAAACACGAGATGACCAGTGAGCGCCGCCTGGACTGCAATCTTTGCCGTCTCCGGGTCACGAACCTCGCCCACCATGATCTTGTCCGGATCGTGTCTAAGCAAGGAGCGGAGCCCACGGGCGAAGGAAAGCCCTTTCTTCTCGTTGACCGGTACTTGAACCACATCCCGAATCTGATACTCGACCGGGTCTTCGATAGTAACGATCTTTTCTTGAGGTGAAGCGATCTCGGACAAGGCGGCATAGAGAGTAGTCGTCTTGCCGCTTCCAGTGGGACCCGTTGCGAGAATCATTCCGTAGGGCTCGGCAACGTACTTTCTCAAACGTTTGAGCTCGTCCGGGGGAAAGCCAAGCAGATCCAACCGGAGTTCCTTGAACTGCTCGTGGATAGCTTCCTTGTCGAGGATGCGGATTACGGCGTCCTCGCCGAAAATGCTAGGCATGATGGAAACACGAAAGTCAATCGTACGCCCACGAACCTTGAGCTTGAATCTTCCGTCTTGCGGCACGCGCCTCTCGGCTACGTCGAGCTCGGCCATGACTTTGATGCGGGAAATGACCGTGGATTGATGTGCTCGGTCGATGGGCTCCATGGCAGGGTACAGCACGCCATCGATCCTATACTTGAGAACCACTTCCCTGTCTTTGCTTTCGACGTGGATATCGCTTGCCCGACGCTCGACGGCATTGAGCACCAGTGAATCCACCAATTTGATAATGGGGCTCACCGCGTCACCACTCTCTTCCAGCGCCTCGACGACGCCATCCTCATCACCTACGAGCTCCAACTTCAACTGCTCGGAAGCTTCCTCGAGTAAGAAGCTACTGTTGGCATTTCTCTCGAGGATCGTCTCGATCTGGGAGCGCGGCGCCACTTCGAACGCAAGCGGTCGGCCGAGAGCGAGCTCGAGGTCGTCCAGTTCGAGATAATCACCGGGATTAGAGACCGCCACAACAAGTGCGGCATTCTCCTTGCGCAGCGGTATGAACCGATACCGATTGACGAGGTCCATTGGAATCTGTTGCCACAGGGCGACATCTTCCTGGTAGGAAGAAAGGTCGACGAACGGGTATCCGTAACGCTCAGCAACACGGCGAGCCTCTAGGGCTTCAGAGCTCGTATTCATGCCCTTTAATTGCTCCCCAACCGTTCAAGGATAATCCGCGACCTTTCATGCCCATGCTAGCGATCCGGCCACGGGCTTGTCAAGGCGCTCTGCCTCTAAACTGCTGAATCTATATAGCTTTGACTTTGCCGATTCCCCATGCGACAATAATTTACACGTCTACCTCCAGTCGCGAGGACTTCA
>JAUVQL010000241.1 GCA_030598165.1 Acidobacteriota bacterium
CCACCGACTCGGCCTCGACGCCCACCTCGAGTTCGTCGATGCCAGTGACCTGTTCCTCGAAGCGCTCGAAGGAGAAATCGACCCTGAGCGCAAACGCCGTATCATCGGCGACACGTTCATCAAGGTGTTTCAAGACCAGGCCGAACAACTGGGACTCGCCGACCATCTTCTCGGTCAAGGAACGATTTACCCCGACACCATCGAGACCGGCGGGACCAAAAGGGCCGATACCATCAAAACGCACCACAATCGCGTGCCGATCATCGAGGAGATGATTGCCCAAGGGAAAGTCGTCGAACCGCTTGCCGATCTCTACAAGGTCGAAGTGCGAGAGCTCGGCGAGAAGCTAGGCATTCCGCACGAAGTCGTGTGGCGCCATCCCTTTCCCGGCCCCGGACTTGGAGTGCGTTTGCTCTGTAACGACGGCACCCCTGACCAGACCGGTTTCGACAAAGCCGCACCCGCCGTCGGAAGCATTGCCGATCCGTTCGGCTTGGAAAGCCTCCTGCTCCCTATCCGATCGGTCGGTGTGAAGGCTGATCTGAGAGCTTACGAGCACCCCGTGCTTCTGAGCGGAGACGTCCCCTGGCCGAAGCTCCTTGACACCGCTTCCGCCATCACCGCCGACGTGCCCGGCATCAATCGCTGCATCTGGAATTTGGGGCTCAAGCACCCCACCAAAGCTCATCCCGTCGCTGCGACGGTAACCCGCGAACGACTCGACACATTACGAGAAGCGGACCACATCGTCATGAGTGCCCTATCGGAACACGGACTCTACGACGACATCTGGCAATGTCCCACCGTCCTCGTTCCTCTTGCCTTTGGTGACGAAGAGGGCGAGCTCGTCGTCGTCAGACCCGTCAAGTCGCAACGTGCCATGACTGCAACGCCTGTGGAGTTTCCACCGCCAGTCCTCGAGCACCTCCGAACCGCCATTCTCACTCTAACCGGGGTATCTGGACTCGGTCTCGACATCACGTCCAAACCGCCGGGAACCATCGAATGGGAGTGAGATGAAAAATGCACACCATGTCGTCATTTTACATGGTAAAATGACGACATGGTGGACAGCCTCTCTTACCCCCGAATCGCAACGCTCCCGCGTGGCAGCTTCTTTCTTTTCGGCCCACGGGGCGTAGGCAAGAGTACCTGGGCGAGAGGAAAACTCGCGAATGCCCACCGTTTCGACTTGCTCGATGAAAGCCTGTATCAGAGTCTTTTGGCCGATCCATCAGTGTTTGCGGCCGAGCTCCAGAGCCTACGCAACGGAAGCTGGGTCGTGGTCGACGAAGTGCAACGAATTCCCGCTCTCCTCAACGAGGTGCATCGGTTCATCGAGGAAAAAAAATTGCGCTTTGCACTCCTCGGTTCGAGTGCCCGAAAGCTGAAAACAGCGGGAACGAACCTTTTGGCGGGACGAGCCGTTCATAAGAGCATGTTCCCGTTTGTCCCGGAAGAGCTTGGGCGAGATTTCACCATTGATAAGGCCCTTCGCTTTGGCACCATTCCTTTGATTTGGATGGCTCAGCAAAAAAGCTCGACCATGAAAGCTTATGTACAGATGTACCTCAAAGAAGAGATTCGATCTGAGGCTTTGGTGCGAAACCTACCCGGCTTCTTGAGATTTCTTCCCCTCGCGGCTCTGTTCAACGGCCAGGTGGTCAACATCTCGTCCATCGCTCGCGATGCCGGCACGGCACGAACCACGGTCTCCGGCTACCTCGAGATACTCGAAGACACCCTCCTGGCCTATCGCCTTCCCGCCTATGAAGCCAGGTTGCGGGCGAGAGAGAGGAAACACCCCAAACTGTATTGGATCGATCCGGGACTCGTGAGGGCTATCAAGAACCAATTCGGTACGGTCACGCATGAGGAGAAGGGAACGCTTCTCGAAGGATGGGTCCTGACACTTCTACGAGCATACGCAGAAGAACACGAGCTTTACCACGAAATTGCATATTGGTCACCTTTGCAGGCAAAGCAGATGGAGGTTGACTTTCTACTCAAACGCGGACGTGATTTACTGGCCATCGAGGTTAAGTCCCAGTCTCGATACTCCACCGCAATGCTTTCTGGACTTCGGGCGATCGGAGAGCTACCTCGCGTAGCACGCCGTATCCTGGTCTACGGTGGCTCTCGTTCCTTGAGAACGAGCGACGGCAGAGAGGTTTGGCCCGTCCGACGATTTTTACAGGCTCTCGAGCAGGGTAAACTATGGCCGTAGGGTCCGGCCAAAAATAAGTTCCCATTTTCGGACGTCGAGGCGCCCGTCTGGCAAGGCGCGAGGAGTGAATAATATCTAGATATATGCCCGACGAGCAACGCAGCCAGACGGGATGGATCGGCGTCCCAAAATGGGAACTTATTCTTGGTCGGGCCCTTAGCTTCCGGGTCAGCTCATCGTAACGATTGTAGGCGTCTTTGCCCGGCCGCTGGTCGGCTCGAATCAGGTTCTGGTACAAGTACGAGAGCATGTCGAGGAGCATGGGCTGGGAGTAACACGACGCGGTAACCAGTTGTTGTTTATTCCAGTCGAGGGCATCCAGGACTAAAACGGTGATTCCCTTCAGTGGGTGAGGCGGGTCATGACGCGGACCCGACCCTCAGGAGTCTCAGTGATACTGCCGAGCCTTATCGGCGCGCGGGTCCGTACCCGAGCCTCCGAGCCTTGACGCCTTGACGGATTTAGAGAACCAGTTCTAGGGAACTGTGTCGGGCAATCTGAGGGAAGTCCTCGTCGGTTGTTAGCAAGGGAAGCTCGTGTCTAATGCACAACTGTGCGATGAGTGCGTCTACTGTGCCCACCTGAATTCCTTTTCGACGGCAACTATTCCTCAGGTCGGCGGCTTCGATATGGTCCTCGATCTCCGGTGCAATCATCGGGAGATGCGAGAATCTCTGAATGATCTTGTCTTTGGCTTTGGGGCCTCTGAACCCCTGGAGTAGCTCTTGAAGCACAAGGCCGGTTGTAATTACAACGTCTCCACGTTGGAGGCACTTCGCCAGCAAGTTAACTTGAGGAACGGACGGAGGCTTGGTTCTCCGGAGTGCTAGGGACCAGACACTCGTATCGACGAAGACATTCATCGCGTGCGTTCTTTCTTATAGTCGTATCCGGGA
>JAUVQL010000185.1 GCA_030598165.1 Acidobacteriota bacterium
CAAATGCACGGACCAAAGCGATGAGGAGGATCATTGAACCCACCACAACGGCGCCATAGATTTCTGGCGCTTTCATGCGGGGAAGAGACAATTCTGAGAACCAAACGGCACTTGCTATCACCCGGGCGAGGATTTGTGGTCTCACGAATCACCTCTCATTTTTTGGAAAGCCTGAATAAGCTGGCTTTCATGAGAGGCCCCCAAGGTTCTCTTGACGGCTAATAGCTCCGCGTACAGAAGCTCATTTAGGGCTTCAACGAGCTCGTTTTTGCGTTTAGCCGCCTCGAGCTGAAGCACGTTTTCTCCGAGTTGTTCAGGATCGAGAGAGCCGTCACGCTGCAAACGCACCCGCTCGAACAAGGAGTCCGGCCTGTCTTTGAGCTCGTTCAGGTACTTTTCCAAAATAATCTCTGCAATGGGACCGACTTCGCCCGACATGTGTCGGAACAAATAGCGGTACATCTCATTGTACAGCTCGATCATGCCGGCGTAGTCGTCGCCGTCATCCGTTGCCTCGCCGGACTTCGATCCCTCTTGACTCTTCGGCTTGAGTACTCCAACGGAGACGTAAGCGTGAAGGACCTTTCGCGTCTCTGCCTCCCCGATTTCACTTTCCCGGCACGCTTCTTCGATCGTTCTCACGCCATCAACAAGCTCTATCACATGGTTTTCGTGAGGCTCCAACTCGAGCGGCGTGTCTCTCTTTGTCCTTTGTAGAACGGACTCCATGGCAAGAAAATGCTCTTGAACGGGGCCGCTTCCGTCAATCCGGCGGATACCTTCCACAATAAGAGCTTCCACATCCAAATCAACAGTGATCTTCTCGCGATTCGGCCGGTCATCTTCCTCGAAGTGAAAATAGCCGTCTTCCCAAGAAAAGATGCTCCACACGATTTCGCGAACTTGCTGCTCGATGGCCCACCACAAATCTTTAGGCGACAGTACACCGCCCTCTACTAATGCCTTCCCCAACCGTTGTCCACCACGAATGTGGCTCGAAAGTCGAAGATACTCGTCGGCCGAGATCTTCCCACCTCGCAGAAGCACTTCGCCCAACCGGTCTTGGGTAAGACTCGAAGCTGCAAAAACCACGTTGCCGTCTTTGAAATAAACCGATTTGTGAACTCCGGCATTGACCAGAGACAATACCCCGGTACTCTTTCTCTCGCGCAGAGAGGCCATTACCTGAGGAAGACTGATTTTAGAAAGTCTGCCCCGAAATACGCCGCTTCTGGCAAGTTCTTCGGCACTCGTTACATCAGAAGTCGTCATAATTGATAGGCTGGACAATTGCTAATGCTAGGTGAGTGAAAGTAACTTGTCAAGCACTGCCTGCAAATTAATGCCCCTGTTCCTTTAATCCTGCTCCCGTTCTCCCAACTCCTCCAACCGTCGAATTTGTGTTCCAGGATAATAGTGTCCCAAGATCTCTCGGTAGGTGTACCCGGCCGAGGCCATCCCAAAGGCACCGACTTGGCAAAGTCCCACACCATGCCCCCAACCTCCCCCGGTGAAGACCCACGCCGATGGCGATCCCTCGCGGCCCAGTTGTTTGTCAATATAGAAGAGGTTCTCTCGAAGGCCGAGCCACCGACGTATCGCCAAACCCTTGACGAGCTTGGTCTGCTCTGTCCCCACGATTTCCAACTCAACGACGCGCCCAGACTTGCCGAAGCGCTTGGGCCTGAGATCGAGCACCTGGCCTATGCGCTCCCGGCCATTGACGGTCCGCGATAGCTCCTCTTGATCCTTGCGTACCATCCACCGGTAAAATCGCGAGCTTCTTCCAAAGCTCGTCCGAGAGGAGAGCAAAACGAGAATGTCAATGCCGTTCGGTCCCCGGTGGTAGCGAACTCGATCTCCTGGAAGGAGACGAACGACGGGCGTGTAGAACGACCTACCTTCGACTTGCCGATACAGGTATCTCTGGGAAGCCAGAGGAACTCTCGTATCCTCCTCGTCGACAGACAACACCAGATTCTGCTGTTCCATTCCCGTGACGATTGCCGTCTTTAGAAGGGGCTCGCCGCGATCAGAAATGAGCCGGAAAAGTATTTCAGAAGCCTCTAGAAACGAAATCGGTTTCGATGGACTCAAGCCGTCGGCGTCCGGGAGCAGCCACCCTTGCTGTATCCAATAGGCGAGCGATCGTCGCTCACTCCCTGCCAATCCGGAAGAGATTTCTACTGGAACCATTCGTTCCACATCCGGCTCCGATATCAAAAAGGGTAAACGTCCCTCCCAACAAAGGGCTTTTGTCAAAACGGTAACGAAGCCAGCCGTTGTAACATGGCTGTCACCGCTAGCGACAGATTCACAGGGAGTTTGCCCCAGATACGCCGGCACAGCCTCCGACCAGATTCGAAGGTCATCAGGAGTTACCGGATCGTGCTTGACCTTTTGAAGGTCGTCACTCCCAATGAAGCCAAGGACCGCAGCACCGGCAGCCTCCAGGCTCAGTCCGGCAACTACGCCTGATGGGATCTGAATAGGTGTTGTCTCCACAAAGCAGGGTCGACCAACCAGGTAAGGCTGAGACTCCCCATTGAAAACATTCTGGACATCTTCGGTGTGCCCGCCGCAGGTCGATGTATAGAGGGCATCGATGGGCTCTCCATCGTATGTGAGTACTTCCGTCGATGTTGCTCGAACCGCTTCGTTTGCCATCAGTTGTTCCTGACCGTAGCCTTCATAAACCTGACATGCAGGCGTCGAGCAGATGTCGAACCCTTCGGCGGCGAACTGGCCAAGGTGCCGAATGGCGTAGGTGCGAGCGGCAATGGCTTGGGCCTTAATGGCCTCGACCTGGGGGAATACTGCCGGTGACAACTCGGCGGGCACAACCCCTTTTAAATAGTCTTCCAAGTTCAGAACGTTGACGACCGTAAATCGGTTGGACGAATTGACCGAGACTTCGACATAGCCTCGATAGGGCCTTCCGTCTACCTCGATCCAGGCACCGAGTTCCGCGGGAAGAAACGTGAGCGCCAGCTCTTCGGTTCTGACCGACGCCGCTCCAAAGCGATGGAGCGCGAGCTTTCTCGGACGCGTTTCCAGAGTTGGCCGGCCCACGACACGAATCCCTTCATAACCCACGCGAGATAACTCTTCGGCTGATTCCCTCGCTCCTTCAGCCGTACTCCAGTTTCCGACGCGAACCGCGTATCGCCCTGTAGGCGACTCGCGTTCGACACGCCCGGAGAGACCGGTCTCGCTCTCCAAATCCCTCAAATACTCCTGCGCTCCCGATCGGTCGCGAAACGACGCGACGTGAACAGCGTAGGCCCTTCCCTCGCCTGCAGCAATGGGTTCCCTTTCAATGACAACGTCGTATGCCGTTAACCACTGCATTCCCGCACGAATCCGCATCGGTAACGAGGAAGAAAGACGTACCGTCTCTGCCCGAGTGGTCAGCCCCGCTCGAATCTTCGGCTCCGGCGCAAGCTTCTTCAACGACGGAGTGCCTGGTGGAGGGGTCGTCACCCATCCTGAAGCTGTATCAGGCCTCGGGACAGGCGCATCGAGTGAAGGTGCAGCTGTCGTTGGGGGTACCGCCGGTACGGTGCCAGGGGATTTGGATTTACCTCCGCAGGCAATCGCCACCAGCAAAGTAGCGAAGACGACAGGTACAGAAAAGAAACGCGATGACACTAGTTAGAAGAGATCGTAAGGACGCTCGTTGTACCAAAATACGAGAATGAACTCGAAGCGGTCGTCAGGATAATCAGGAGGCAACGGCAGCAGCTGCGCCGCACGAAGTGCGCCCACCGCGGCGTTATCCAGTGCCGGAGTTCCGGAAGGAACCATGGTCTGGAGCCCATTGATGTCACCGTTGCGAAGAACTGAGACCGCGACCGCGACGTGGCCATGTTGCCA
>JAUVQL010000157.1 GCA_030598165.1 Acidobacteriota bacterium
ACCGATCTTATTCCAGCCGGACACTCCGGTTCAACTGAAGGTCCGGAAGTCTAGTGCTAGTCGAGTATTCTCTTCAATATCTCAACGGCCTCTCGAGCTCCAGCCATCTCTTCCAGAGAAAGGGGTTCGAAATGACGAGCTAGCGCAGCAAGTCGCCTTCTACGGGCACTTTCCAGAAGACTTCTCCCCCTTCGAGTCGGCTTCACCTGGACCGCCCTACCATCCCTCTCATCGGGCGAGCGTTTGGCCAGTCCGTCTCGTTCGAGTCCGGATATCAAGCGACTCATCGGCGGTAGCTTGACTAGCTCGGCAGCGGCCAGTTCGCACACCGAGGAAGATCCACCGAATACGAGAATAGACAGTACCGACAGTCGTGCCGGACCGATCCCTGTCCTTGCATCCTCCGCACGCAGACGTCTGAGCATCCGTATTGCCAGGGAGTGCAAGCCATCGGCAAGGGCTAGGTTGGCGTCCGTCAGTCGCGTTTCTCTTGACATGTTTAATTAGCTATGCTAACTATTAAGTTAGCATAGCTAATTATAACATGGAGTGATTGCAATGGACACAAAAGACCTACAAGTAGCAATTCAGAATGGAGACCAGGAGTCTCTCGAGCGAGCCATCGCGGCCCACCCTGACTTGTCGAATGCGCGAGATGAGAACGGCGTCTCCCTGCTTCTTCTCGCGGCCTACAACAGAAAGTGGGAAATGGCAGAAGTGCTGCTCTCCCATAAGAACACTCTAGACATCTTCGAAGCGACCTCCTTTGACCGTTCCGAGCTCGTCAAAGCACTCCTTGAAACCGAGCCCCCGCTGGCTTTGGCTTGGTCTCCAGACGGCTTTACCGCACTTCATTTTGCAGCCTTTTTCGGTCGTCCGGAGCCAGCCAAGATCCTTGTCGCGAAGGGCGCCGATGTCTCCGCCCGGTCACGAAATCCTATAGCTGTGGCCCCGCTCGGGAGCGCCGCGGCTAGTGGGCAAACAGAAATTGCGGAGGTTCTAATCGCCAACGGCGCCGAGGTCGATGCTCCCCAAAGTGGAGGCATCACGCCGCTTCATTCGGCAGCGCACAACGGGAATAAAGCTCTTGTGACACTCCTACTCGCCAAAGGCGCGGACCCGTCTTTGCGGACGGACGATGGCCGGAATTCACTCGATATGGCTCGGGAGAGCCATCACGAGAACATCGCCCAACTCCTGGAATCCTCACTCATGAAGTGACGGGACTCCTTACCATCGCCACTGCAACTCCTTCGTTATTAACCCAGTCCTTTTATTTCGCTCTCAGGTTTCGTGGATTTTCATCGGGGTTAATCCTGAAGTAAAGAAAAGGCGATACAATTATTTTTGCTTCAGGGTAAACTACAGCCGAAGTAATCCTCAGACCTTTGGAATTCGTAGATTCTGAATTCTCGAGCTCTGAGCTTTCGAGCTCTTACTGAATGCCTGTCAACCGTCTCCTGCAATCCCCATCCGCATCATCACGCCTAAAAGAGGCTGAGAAATGGCTCGAGTCTCGCCTCAACCAAGGTGAGGTTTTGCTGTTATGCGCCAACCTCGAATCCGCCGACCACTTAGTACGAAGGCTGGCCGAACGCCATGGCGCCATTAACGGTATTCGACGTTTGACCTTGGACGTCTTGGCCTATCGCAGCGCGCTACCGGTTCTTGGAGACATGGGGATGAGCCCCCAAAGCCGACTGGCGGAAGAGGCCATCGCAGCCCACGTAGTCCAGCAATTGCTCGACGCTGGAGAATTGGGCCCCTATGAATCGGTAGCTCGCTGGCCTGGATTTGCACGCGCTCTAACTTCGACGCTCGCAGAACTGCGACTTCATGAAATCGGGTCAAACGAGCTAGCAGCAACATCCAGTCCGCTCATGGCCGGGTTGGGAAAGCTCCTGGAGCACTACCAATCCACATCGTTGAAGGCTGGAGCGGCGGATAGAGCTCGTGTTTTCGAGGTTGCTAGTCGAGTGGTCGAGGACAATGCGGCGCCACCCGCAGGTATTCCAACCTTGCTTCTTGATATCGCTTTACTAACGCCTTTGGAGACGAGATTGGTCGACGCTTTGGCTCGAAAGTCTCCGGAGGTTTTAGCCACCATACCCACTGGCGATGAACTGACCCGAGCGTCGCTCGAGCAGGTCCTTGGCTGCGCATCTCAGGTCATTCCCCCGAGCCCAACCGATTCTACAACGGTTCAACAGCTCCAACATTTTTTATTCTGTGAATCCACTCCTCCTACGCCCGTTTCGTCGGCGGCGCGAAAGGAAGTCAGGATCATTTCCGCACCGGGGGAAGCCCAAGAGGCCATCGAGATCGCGAGAGAAATTCACAAAGAAGCTGCTAGCGGCTTGGCTTTCGATTCCATTGCCATTTTGCTGCGCTCACCCGAAGTTTACACACCACTTCTCGAAGACGCGCTGGCCCGCGCAGGCGTGCCCGCTTATTTCGCGAGCGGAATCCCTCGTCCCGATCCGGCTGGTCGAGCTTTTTTGTCTTTGTTGGATTGCGCGGCCGAGCAACTGAGCGCCAGCCGCTTCGCAGAATATCTTTCTTTGGGACAATTGCCGGACCTGGAAGACGGCACGTCGCCCCAACACACGATAGATGGAACCTGGGTAGCTCCTCGACACGACTTTGCTCCAAGTCGAGAAGGTCCAGAAGACGAGCCCCATCAACTCGCTCTCTTTCAAGAGCCAGATAAGATTGAAGAGCCCGAAAGTGTACCTGCCATAGAAGGAACTCTTCGGGCTCCTCGTCGTTGGGAAAGACTGCTCGTTGACGCGGCAGTCATTGGTGGACACCACCGATGGGAAAGGCGTCTACTCGGTTTGGAGAGGGAGCTCAGTGAACGTCTCAAGGAAATCGACGATCCCGAAGGGAGTGAGGCCTCGATCATCGTTCGCCAGTTGGAGGATCTCCAACATCTGACCCGTTTTGCCTTACCTTTAATCGAACACCTCGGCAAGCTACCGGACAGTGCCGTCTGGCGGATCTGGCTGGACGAATTGAAATCTTTGGCCATTCGCGCTCTGGCTTTCCCCGACAACGTGTTAAAGCTCCTCGGGGAGCTCGCACCCATGGACTCGGTGGGACCTGTCGAGATCTTTGAAGTTAGGAGAGTCTTGTCAGAAAGACTAACTTTCCTTTCACAAGAACCTCCTCGATACCGCTATGGACGCGTATGGATCGCTCCCATCGCGGCCGCACGAGGTATGAGCTTCGAAGTGGTCCTCGTTCCTGGGCTCGCTGAACGGATGTTCCCAAGGAAGGTCGTCGAGACCCCCCTACTTCTCGACACCTGGCGAAAAAAGGTTTCTTCTACCCTGCCACTCCAGGAGGAGCGAATCGGCGAAGAGCGTCTTGCACTCCGTCTCGCCGCGGGAGCAGCCAATAGAAAGATCGTCTTCAGCTATCCGTCAGTGGATCTTCAAAAGGGACGATCCAAAGTCCCGTCCTTCTATCTCCTCGAAGTGGCACGGGCGAGTCAGGGTGTGCTCCCTGATTTCGAAGCCTTGGAAATGGAGGCCGCGGCTTCGAGCGGGGCCCGTTTGGGCTGGCCGGCGCCGCGCGAGGCCATTGGCTCAATTGATGAGACCGAGTTGGACCTCGCATTTCTCTCTGAAGCTCTGCGCCTCGACGCGAGCCAGGACGAGGCCCGTGGCACGGGTCGTTACCTCATGACCGTGAATCCTTCTCTCGCACGCTCTCTTAGGGCCCGATTCCTCCGGAATCGACCGGGTAAGTTCTACCCGCCCGACGGACTTCTAGATCCGTCCTCCGAAATGTTACAGGTCTTGGAAAATTATCGTCTGACGTCTCGAGCTTACTCGGTAACCGCCCTCGAGAAATATGCATGGTGCCCTTATCGATTTTTTCTTCACGCCATCATGAGGCTTCGACCACGGGATACCATCGAGCATGTAACTCATATGGATGCTCTCACCCGCGGCCGCATCATGCATGAGGCGCAATACGAAATTTCCAAAAATCTACAGATTGAAGACCTTCCCCCCATCAAACCCCAAACCCTTCAGGCCGCACTTGCCGTCTGCGAAACGACCTTCACCGAAGTAGCAACCAGGTTTGCAGAAGAGCTCGCGCCCGCCATCGACCGTATTTGGCAGGACGAGATCAATCGGATCCGAACCAACCTCCGCGGTTGGATTAGACGCGAAGCGGAGTCCCTGGAAAGCTGGGTTCCCATTCATCGGGAATTCACGTTCGGTATGAGACCGTGGGGCCCAGCCGATCCCGAAAGCGTCATGGACGAAGCAGTCCTGGAG
>JAUVQL010000004.1 GCA_030598165.1 Acidobacteriota bacterium
AGGCGGTCATGGAAATGACGAGGGCGTGAAGAAAAGAGACGGCGAGCGGGTTTGCAGCAAACTCTGCAAAGACCTGAGCGGTATCCAGGTCCCGGGCGTTTTGGAATGTGCCGGCGGCTGTCTTGTACAAGTAGCCGACGACCCAACCGGCAATTACACTGTACCAGGCAAAAATGGTGAATCCGCTCAAGATGCACAAGCCACCGACCAGCTTCCACCGGAGCTTGCCCGACAACATGTCGAATACGCCTACCGCGTTCCTTTCGGTGTGGCGGCCCAGGGTCAGTTCCGCCACCATGACCGGAAAGCCGATGAAGAAACAGCACAAGAGGAAGGCGAGGACAAAAACCGCCCCACCATTGGCCCCGGTGATATAAGGGAAGCGCCAAATGGCGCCGAGCCCAACGGCCGAGCCGGCGCCTGCCAAGATGAAGCCGGACCTAGAGCTCCAGGATTCTCTACCTGCCACCTATCCTCTCCTTTTTTAACGAAATGGTGCGCCAAGCATGTTAATGGCGTGCAGTATACTCGGAATACGTCCAGGCGCAAGATCTTAAGTTTCATGAGGGACTAGACCACTCTGGCGGGACAAAGTCATGCTGGTCAACGATATTGTGGCCTGGCCGAAGGCAATCAGGCGTGAGAACGCCGGAACAAGTAATATTTGTTGAGACTGTTCGAGAATCCGTCGGCACTGTAGGAATCGAGGTGCTCCAACGGCAGGGAAGACGAGAGACGGCTGGCTTCCTTCGAGTCGATGAAGTGGCAGTAGCGGTAAGAGGGAGGATCGGCCCCCCAAGAAAGAATGTAATCTCCAGGCTCGAGCTGGGATGAGTCGATGGAGAGACCGGTATGGCTTTCGAGGTCGTCCCACGACACAATCTTGTTCCTGAATCGATCGAATCTGCCGACTTGCCAAATCGAGACGGCCAAGATACCCTGATGGTCCAATCGTTGTGCCAGCTCTGCGAGTAACGCTTGCCGTCGCTCGTAACCGGGCAGGTGATGGAATAAGCCGAAAGCGACGATGAGCGAGAAGGGGCGGCGGGCTTGTGGCGGCAGAGTCTCTTCGGTGAGTAGGTCGTGCTGGACGAGCTCAGCCGAGATCCTTTCGGGAATGTGGCTGCGGGCGTAATCGAGGGCGCGAGTGCTGATATCCACTCCGACGTAGGAGAACTCGATGGCGGTCTCACTCAGGTAGCGGGCGAAACGGCCGTTCCCGCACCCGACATCGAGCACGGAGAGCTCACGAGGGCGGCCGCCACGCGATTGGATGTGCGCCACGAGTCGTTTCCAACCTTTCCATGGGTTTTGGCGAGTGGCGCTGAACTCCTCGGCACATTGATGATAGAAATCACGGTTGATACGGTTGAGCGCTTGGGCGGTTTGTTGGTCCATTTCGTCGTGTTATGAAAAAAGCTACTTGGGAATCTCCTTATCGTTTCTCCCCTGAGGAGCACGAGCAGGAACTTGCGGCCATCGTCAAGGCCATCAAGGAGCGACCGAGCCTCGATACACCGACCCTCCAACGTATTCTCAGCAAATATCCCAAAAACGGCAATGCTATTTTCTCCAAGAGTGAGATCATACGCGGATACCGCTACTTGGCCCAGCGTCACGGCTGGACGACAGACTCCGCCGGTTTCATCGAGAAAGTGAGGATGAAACCGGTGCGGACGATCAGCGGGGTTACACCGGTTACGGTTCTCACCCAACCCTATCCTTGCCCGGGCCAGTGCATTTTCTGCCCGAACGATTTACGCATGCCCAAAAGCTACCTCTCGCTGGAACCGGGCGCTCAGCGGGCTGGGCGACATGCTTTCGACCCTTACGAGCAGGTGTTGGCTCGTTTGAGAACGCTCGATGTCATGGGCCATCCGATTGACAAGGTCGAGCTCATCGTTCTCGGAGGGACTTGGTCCTTTTACCCGGAGTCCTACCAGTTCTGGTTCGTAAAGCGGTGCTTCGACGCGATGAACGATTTCGAACAAGTACGGGACATGGAAGGAAACGAGGTCGTCCCTCGAATCGACTTCGAAAAGCTGGAAGGGGAAGTCGACGGTCGATCGGGTGCTAGTCCTTACAACGAGATCGTTTCTGGATTTCTGAAGCGACAAACGGGACGTGACCTGGTTCATCACGAAAATGCTTCCACGTGGGAGGAGCTCGAGCGGTCCCACCGGGTGAACGAGAAGGGCTCGTCCCGATGTGTCGGCTTGTCTCTAGAGACCCGGCCGGACTATGTCGACGAGCAAGAGCTCGTGCGAATCCGGCGCCTTGGCGCGACGAAAGTGCAAATCGGTATCCAGAGCCTCTCGGATGAGGTCCTGGCTTTGAACAAGAGAGGTCACGATGTGGCCACGACCCGCCGTGCGATAAAGCTCCTTCGGCAAGGCGGCTTCAAGATCCAGGCTCATTGGATGCCGAATCTCTATGGGTCTTCACCGGAGAAGGACATCGAAGACTTCGAGCGATTGTTCTCAGATCCGGGCTTCCGCCCCGATGAGCTGAAAATTTATCCGTGTAGTCTGATCGAAAGCGCCGAGTTGATGGTTCATTACGAAGCGGGAAGGTGGCAACCCTATAATCAGCAGGAGCTCACGGACGTCCTGACGGAGTGCTTGACGCGGGTCGCGCCTTACTGCCGTGTCAGCCGCGTCATCCGGGACATACCGGGAGAGGACATCTTGGTCGGGAACAAACTGACGAACTTTCGTAACTTGGCGGAGGAGGAGCTCAGAAAAAGAAACTGGCGTTGTCCTGATATCCGTAGCCGCGAGATCCGCGACTTGCGCGCTCCCATTGAGGGCCTCGTTCTGGAAGAGCTTCCCTATCAGACGTCGGTGGGTAAGGAAGTTTTTCTGCAATTCGTGACCGATGAAGACCGCATCGTCGGATTTCTTCGGCTTTGCCTTCCTGAGAAGAAATCCTTCATTGAAGAGCTCAGTGAGAGTGCCTTGATCCGGGAAGTCCATGTGTATGGCGCAGCCGTCAACATCGGCAAGAAGGGGGAGCATGGCTCTCAGCATCTCGGATTAGGAACGCGACTCATCGAACGTGCAACGGACCTGGCCCGCCAGGCCGGCTACAAGAATTTGGCCGTTATCTCGAGCGTGGGAACTCGGGAGTACTATCGTCGCCTTGGATTTAGAGACGGCGAGCTGTATCAGCACCACGGGGGACAGTCAATTTAACACTAAAGGGGACAGTCAAATTAACATTCTTACGGTTACACATGAATGTTAAATTGACTGTCCCCATGTGAGTTGCTCCCGTTGCACGAACTCGGGCTGGAGCGCATCCGCCCGCAAAGACAAAATGCGGTGCTCGATGTTTTCCACAACATAGGAGTCCAGTTTGGTCCAATCGTTTTTTTCCAAACTGACGAAGCGGATACCCATCTGGTAGCGAGGACCAACTTCTGGACCGCCGTTGCGCTGCCAAACCACATCGCCTTCCACCCAAAGAACTCCGTCTCGCCTCTCAATGTGGGTCAAATGAAGGGTTACTCGGGATCCGACGTCTAAAAAGTCGTCGCACGTCAGCAGTGCCCCACCGCAACTCAGATTCCCGACGCGACCGCTCACGAAATCGGTCTCATGTTGAACGATGACTTCCATGTCGGTGCGTACGCGAAGCCTTATTCGGCTGGATACACGCTGTCGGATCTCGTCGGCGCTGAATCGAGCAACAGGCTGCTCACGAAAGCCCTCTTGCACCATGAGGATGTCGTAGAAATCTTTTAGCTCTCGCCAACGTTGTTCTTCCGCCGGAGGCAAAATGCCGCCACCGAGGGTCTTGGCGTCGTTCAGGACTGCGAACTCTTGAATCAAATCGAGTAGTGTTTTCATGATCCCCTGCCGCGTCTCACTTGCACGCGCGTTCGAACGCGCAGACGTACGAGCACTTCGATCGAACGACCGCCCCAACCGGCCCCAATGTGTATACCTTTATTTTACCGCATGGGTGCGTGTTTTTTCCAACACGATTATTAAATGCTTTGCGGCGATAAAGTGAGGCCAGGTAACAGCAGAGCTAATCTCGAGAACGGTCCTTGCCAGAAGAGAGTGCGAAAATAATCGCTCCGATGATCCCGCCCACGACCGCCGGGATGATCCAGGCGAAACCGATTTTCGCGAGGGGGATCATCTGAATGACATCGGTCACCGACGTGATCCTTAGTCCGGCAGCTGAGAGGGCGTCGAATACGCTCGTTGCCAGGGCTCCAAAAACCGCGCCACGGTAAATGCCCTTGTTAGTTGCGCCGACCATGGTCAGAAGAATCAATATGATGGCCACTGGGTAAACCATGACCAACAACGGGACAGCAACTTTGACGATGGTCGTTACACCGACCGTGGCAAAGACCGCACTAAAAACGACGGTCGCAATGCAAAGGGTTTTGTAACTAATTTTGCCGCCCAGTAGAGTGCTGAAGTAATCCCCGACCGTGGCAGTGAGCCCGATGGATGTTGTGAGGCAAGCCATGGAAACCGCGACTCCTAACGCAACACTTCCTGCTCCGCCAAGCAGTCTTTGGGAGATCCCTATGAGCAGGTCGGTTCGCTCCACGTCTGCCGGAAAGACTGATCCCGATGTGGCACCCAAGTACATGAGCCCGCCGTATACGAGTCCCAATCCAGTGGCCGCAATGACTCCCGCCATCGAGGTCATTCGCACTTGGTCGCTCACGCTCTTGTAGCCTTTGAAGATCAAGGTAACGATGATGATTTCCGCGAATACCAATGACGCCAGAGCATCCATGGTTTGGTATCCCTCGCGGAAACCGTTGCCGAAGGCATTGGTGAAGCCCGTGTCTTGGATGGGGCCGATCGGATTGAAAATGCCTTTCAATATGATCAACGCCAGAGTGAAGACCAGAAAGGGCGTCAGGAATTTCGCAATGCGATCAATGACCGCCGACTTGTTCAAGGCAAAGAACAAAGTGATGGTGAAGAAAATAATCGAAGAGACCCACGCCGGGGCCCCGTCGAAGTTCGGACGCACTCCCAATTCGAATGTCGTGGCTGCTGTCCTCGGAATGGCGAGCAGAGGTCCGATGGCAAGGAGGATGACGATGCTCAAAACTCGAGAGAACTTCGGGCCTACGATATCGGCTAGCTTTTCCACCGTTCCACCGGCGCGTGCCGATGCCATGATCCCTAGTAGGGGCATGCCGATGCCGGTGATGAGAAAGCCAGCGAGTGCGGGCGCCCAATGAGTTCCGGCCAAAAAACCCATGAAAGGTGGAAAGATGAGGTTGCCCGCTCCGAAGAACATGGCGAAGAGAGCGAATCCCACCAAAATGACATCGTTTGAATTTTTGGTCATTTGTGAGCTTTCCTAGAAAAACTGCGGAGGGGCACCGGAAGGTGCTGCGCCTCTCGTTCTTATTTTGATGCCACCATCTTACCCATGAAATCACGAGCGGACATGTCTTCACAATTGAAAATGATTTCTTTGAGCTCTGCCAGACTTTTTATCGGGAACCTGTCGGCTCCAAGAGAATTGAATTTATTCTCGAGATCTTCGATGGTCATGGGCTGGCGAGGATCCCCTTTGGGGTATTCCAAGTAGCTCGAATGTTCTTTGCCGTCTTTGGTCTTAATCGTAACCCGCGAGGGTTGTTTTTCTGGGAAGAGCTTCTCGAACTCCTCACTCGCCTCTCCACGAATTTTGTGAATGACGTCTTCGAGCTTGGGATCGTCGATCTTCTCCTGCGCGAAGGCCTCGGTCGTGATTTTTCGATCCAAGATAGCACGGGCGATGCAGTAGGGAAGGCTATGGTCGGCGGTCTCTCGCGACGTGGGCTCGTATTTGTGAGAGTCGAATAGAATGTCGCAGGCTCGGGCGATCGTCGTAATGACGACTTCTTCGATGTCGTCGGGACGAATGTCATTGTCGATGATCGTTTGGAGTGTGGCGGTGATGTGCGTATGGGTCAGCGCCTCGGTTGGAAAGGCTTTCATCGAGCAGGTCATGATGCGGTAGGAGTCCCCGAATCCCTCGGTCATTACCGGTAGGTCCCACTCCGGACGGAAGACATCCATGAATCCTTCCTTGCCTTCGAAAACCGCCTCGGTACCGGAATAACCCTTCTGCGCCATGTAAGCTGCAAAGACCCCTGCCTGAACCGCCATGGGGTCTACGGTGTTCTTCATCATGGTGAGCGTCCCCGCCGTGGGGCAGCCGATGGTGTGGTTGTGGCTTCCGGAAATACCGATCGCGTTGACCATCTCGTCGACGCTCAGTCCGAGCATTTTCCCGGCGGCAACGGGGGAGACGAATTGGGTCAGTGTGGCGTGGTGCCATTTGCGCTCCCGGACGCCCGGCTTGGCAAACTCGCAAAGACGTTGCTCGAACTCATAGGCGAGAACGGTACCGACGATCACGTCTTTCATCGATGCACCTTCCGCTTCGCCGACCGAGAGGGCGGCCGGAATGATGTCGCTCGGGTGACTTGGGTCCTCTTTCCAGTAAATGTCATTGAAGTCCAGGGCACGGATCATGAGCGAATTGATGAGAGACACGTGGACCGCCGGCATCTTGTCGCCGAAACCGAAAACCGTGGCTTGCTCTTTACCTCCGATCTCGGTGTAGATGTCCCGGATGGCGTTGACATCTTTGGTTTGCATACTGCCAAAGGCGCAGCCGATCGAGTCGTAAAGAAACCGTTTGGCTTGGTCGATGACTTCCTTGGGCAGGTCTTCGTATTTGAGACCTACCGCAAATTCTGCCATTCGTCTCGATATCGTCTTTTCCATGATCACTCCAATCTCAGAGCTCACTAATGGGACAAGGCGGTCAGGCCCCTCCGTAATCACATTGTGTTGGGGCCTGACCCCCATATTGACGACTACAGTTTCGACGCGATCTCCTGTGCCACCTCGATGTTCGTGTTCGATAGGCCGACGTCATAAGTGCCGACTTTCTTCTCACGGATAACCTCCGCAACCGCTTCTTCGACGACTGTCGCCATGTCCGTCTCACCAAGCCAGTCCAACATCATCTTCGCCGTGAGAATCATAGCGCTGGGATTGACCTTGTTCTGACCATAGTATTTGGGTGCTGAGCCGTGGGTGGGCTCGAAGACCGCGTAATCGTCTCCGATGTTGCCGGAACATGCGAAGCCTAGTCCTCCGACGAGTTGGGCGGCCAAGTCGGAAAGAATGTCGCCGAACATATTCTCGGCCACCATGACTTCGTAGTTCTGTGGATTCTTGACCAGCCACATACACTGGGCATCGATGTTGGTTTCCCAAAGCTCTATGCCGGGGTACTGCTTGGCTACCTCGCGCGCCGTTCGGATCATGAGGCCGCCGGTCTCTCTAAGAACGTTGGGCTTGTCCACGACGGTCACGGACTTACGTCCGAACCTCTTTGCATATTCGAAGGCCTGGGTCACGATGTTCTTGCACGCTTTGCGTGTCATGATGCGAGTGGAAATGGCCATATCATCCAGGCTCACCCCTTCGAATTTCGAGGCCTTGGGATGGGTCTTCTTTAGCACTGCGAAGACTTCATCCGGTACGGGGTGATACTCGATGCCCGCGTAGAGCCCCTCCGTGTTTTCGCGAAAGATGACGATGTCGATGCCGTCTTTCAAGTTCAACGGATTTCCAGGATAGGCCTTGCAGGGGCGCATGTTCGTGTGGAGGTTGAACAACTGGCGAAGCTTCACGATGGGTGAAAAATAGACATGCCCCTTGTCCCGCAGCTCCGGATCTAGTTCTTCAGCAGCTTCGTCGCGAGGCTTGGAGGTGATGGCGCCGAAGAGAGCCACATCGGTCTTCTTCAGCAGATCGATGGTGCGGGGAGGTAGGGCCTCGCCTTCCCGTTTCCAAAATTCCCACCCGATGTCTCCAGGGATGTACTCGGCATCGAAATTCAGCTTGTCCAGCACCAGACGTGTGCAGTCCATGACCTCATGTCCAACACCGTCACCGGGAAGCCACGCAACTTTGTACTTAGCCATTGGTGTCTCCTTTTTTTAGTGGGTTACTCGCATTTATCTATTA
Source organism: Acidobacteriota bacterium (assembly GCA_030598165.1). The sequence goes on from JAUVQL010000004.1 coordinate 8,019, forward strand.
GCGCTCGTTCAGCTCCTCGCTTCACTCGCGGCGACCGGCTTTTCGCCGGTCGCAACGCTCCGTCGACAGCGCGACTGCGCGTTAGCTCAGGGCTGTGCTCTTCTCCTGAACCCCCCCTTGACCTACTTTAGCGGCGGGCTTTGGTTCCAAAAACCTTCCGCGGGCCGGCGATTGCCTTCAGCTCAACCGTTTCTTGACCCAATTCTCCAGCCCGCCCTCTATGATGAGCTCTTGAGCGGGAGGACCAATAGGTCCGATCGAGTACGTTTTGTCGTTCGCCTTCAACGTGGAAGACGAAAAATCGATTTTGACCGTCCATCCGGTCTTGACGGTTGGTTTCGAGGTGCCGAGCTTCGCCTCGAGATCGCGCACCAGCTCGGGCGCCTCGACGACCAAGAATCCATTGTTCAAGGCATTGCGCTTGTAGGTCTCGCTGAAAGAACCGGCCAGCACCATTCGAATGCCCCGGTATTTCAGAGAGGTTACGGCTTGTTCTCTGGAACTGCCTGTACCGAAATTGAAGCCTCCGACTAAGATGTTACCGTTCTCCACTATTGACTGGAATTCAGGATCGTAGTTCTCCATGGCCACCTGGGCTTGCTGTTCGGGTTTGAAGTCGTCGATGTAGGTGTATTTACCGGGGTATATGCCGTCGGTGTTCAAATTGTCTTGATGGCAAAATACAATCTCACCTTCCAATCGTTCCGGGAAACCCGGGAGAATTGCGTTCTTGTCTTTGGGAGCCTCGCTTCTCGGCAAGACTTCGATGGAGCCGATTGTCTCGATGCTGTCGTATTTAGCGGGGCCGACGATCTTTCCGGCTAGGGCGGAGGCGGCTACTACGGCAGGGGAGGCGAGATAGGCCTCGGCGTTTCGAGAGCCCATACGTCCTTTGAAATTGCGATTCGTTGCAGATATGCCGATTTCTCCGTCCTCGAGAAGACCCGTTCCTAGTCCGATACAAGGCCCGCAGCCCGGTGGTAAGACTCGAGCACCTGCTGCGATGAGCGCCTGCCAGTCTCCGCGGTGCTCACTTTCGGCTTGGACCTCGGTCGAGGCGGCAGCGATGTAAAGTTCCACGTCTTCGGCGACTTTCTTTCCGCGAACCACCTCGGCGGCGGCTGCTAGGTCGTCCACTCGGCTGTTGACGCAAGAAACGAGATAGGCTTTGTTGATCTTGATGTTCTTGGCTTCGATCTCGGCCACACTCGTCATGACCTTGACGTGGTTGGGTCCAGAAACATGGGGCCGCACGGTGGAAAGGTCGATGCTCAGCACTTTCGAGTAATAAGCGTCGGGATCGGTTCTCGGGATGCCACGCTTCAAGCTCTCCAAGCGTGCTTTGTTCAACCGGGGATGTTCACCGCCTCCGTCCGCATCGGAAGGCACTCCAGCGAGTCCACGCTCGCCGATGATTTCTATGCGTCGGCTCACCCACTCGATGGTTGTCTCGTCTATGGGAAACAGACCCACCAAGGCTCCCCATTCGGTCGTCATGTTGGCGATCGTGAGGCGTTCCTCGATGGAGAGGTGTGCGACCCCGTCGCCGGCGAACTCCAACGCGTGATTCAAAACTTCGTCTTGGTTGAATTTCCCACAAAGCGTCACGATGACATCTTTACCGGTCACGCCGGGAGGAAGCTTCCCTTTCAGTAGGACTTTAGCCACGGGAGGAACTTGCCACCATGTACGTCCCGTTGCCCAAAGGGCGGCGGCATCGGTCCGAACGATAGGGGTGCCCAGGCAGCTGATACCTCCGTACATATTGGAGTGGCTGTCCGAGGCGACCGCCATCGTGCCCGGAAAAGCGTAGCCTTCCTCGACCATGATTTGGTGCCCGATGCCTCTTCCCGCGGGATAAAAATCCACGCCCATGTCGGCAGCAAAATGTTCGATGCCGGCATATTTCTTGAGGTTCGCTTCGCCTTGGTCTTGGACGTTGTGATCCAATGCGAACATGGGTTGACGAGGATTGGCCATCTTAGAAGCCCCGATGCTCTCGAGCTTCGTCATGACGGCGCCGGTATTGTCGTGGGTGAGGACGTGAGCCGGCTGGATCGAGATGTAGTCCCCGCTCTGGATTTGGTGTCCTTCCGGTAATCCCACCGCATACTTCTGTGCAATTTTTTCGACCAAGTTCTGAGCCATAGTGATTCTCAAGACTAAGCCGCGAATAAACGCGATTTGACGCGAATTATGTTTCCGGAATTTGCGTTCATATGCGTTTATTTGCGGCTACATTTGTATTGCGGCCACTGCTAGGCCTTGAAGGGTTCGAAGCTGACGAAATCGGCATGGTGAACGATGATGGACTCCACCGTTCGTTTTCCAAGGTCGCCTTCTTTAGAGTGAGTGGCGATGATGTGTTGGACTTCGGGAGGTAGACCAAATCGGTCGGCGATGGCGACACCACTGAAAGGGTGGCGGACGAACTTGCCCGCATCGCTCGTGGATAGCTTGCCTTCCACGATCTCGTACTCCATCAGCTTTCCGATATCGATGAGAATGGCGCCTGCAACGAGGATGTCCATGTTGATCGCGATCTCGTCACCGAAGTTCTTTTTCATGAGTTTGGCGTTTTCCACCGCGAGCTGTACGCAGGTCCTCTTATGGTTCATGAAAGAAACGTTGCAGTCCTTGATCAGTAGGGAGAAGGGAATGTTCTCTAGATCTTCGGGCTCGAGTACGCTCTCCTCGATGGCGTACATCCATGCGTCGGTCACTTTGTTCCTGAGCTCTTCATTTTCGATCCAGCTGATTTCGGGCCAGAGTTTCAACACCTTGTCGCGCATCTTTGTCCTCTCGAGTGATTCAATCGTCGACTTTGTGAATCGAGTCCAGGACCGTCCCGTCCACCCATTTGACCACGCCGATCAATTCATCGGTGAGGTTGGGTTTGGTGGGAGGGCCGCCGATGAGACGGTCGACTTCGGCTTTGATTTCTTCAATGGGACGAATGGGCAGACCACTGTCTTTCGTGGCGGCGATCAGATCGTGGCGGCGGGGATTGATGGAGATGCCGCGCTCGGTTACCACCACGTCGATCAACTCGCCTGGCCCGACGAGAGTCGTCACTTCATCCACTATGACGGGGATACGATCCCGGAAGGCAGGGATGGGAAGGATGGTGCACTTGCTAAAGAGGCAGTTTTGCCATCCACCGATCCCATGGAGCATCTTTCCGTCAGAATGCGTTACCACGTTGGCGTCGAAGTTGACGTCGACCTCTGTGGCTCCCAGCACGACGGCGTCGACCATGGTGGCGAAGTTACCTTTGCCGTGCCAGTTATAGCTCGTAAACGGAGAGGTGTTCACGTGATGAGGGTTTTCTCTCATCGAACGAACCCCTTCGAGATCGAACGTTTGCCCATCCAGTATGTACTCGGTCAGCCCTTCCTCCAGCATCTCGACCAGGTACTGAGTGGAGCCTCCACGTATGAATCGCGCCTTGACGCCCGCTTCTCTCATTAACTCTTTTAGGAAAATGGCGAAGGCAAGGGCTGTCCCACCGGCGCCCGCTTGGAGACTGAAGCCATCTCGCATGATGCCGGCGGCCTGGACGAACTTGGCGGTTAGCTCCGCGATGTAGAGCCGGTCCGGCGAACGCGTTAGTTGAGTCGTGCCAGACACGATCTTAGAAGGGTCCCCGATTTGATCGAGCTCCACGACGAAATCCACGTTGTTACCTTGGATTTGCCAGGGGACGCAAGGAAAAGGGACCAGATTGTCTGTAGCGACGATGACGCGATCTGCATAAAGGGAGTCGACTAGCCCGAATCCGAGTAAGCCGCAAGCCGATGGGCCACGGTCGCCCGTTGCGTTGCCAAAGGGATCGGCGGTGGGCGCAGCGAGAACTGCGATGTCGATGTGCACCTCTCCGTCCTGAACGGCCTGCCAACGACCGCCATGGCTTCTCAGTACGGCCATGCCCCGCATGTTTCCACGGGACGCGAAATCACCTAGCGGCCCATTGAGGGAGCCTTCCACCCAGTCGATGGTGCCGTGTTTGATGTGCTCGATGATCGGCTCGTGGCAAGGGAACGCTGCGGAAGGAAACCATCGGAGATGTTGGATTCCCATTTCGCGAGCGGCGTCGAAGACCTGGTTCATGAGGAGATCGCCGTTCCGGAAGTGATGGTGCGAGGAGACGGTCATGCCGTCCGATAGCCCAGCACTAATTAGGGCTTCCTTGATGCCACTGACTCGTTTGTCACCATCAAGTGGGTAATCGGCGCATGACCGAATCGGCGCCGCGGCTTTCTTATTGCTGGGGCGATACTTGCCCACGCCTTGGAAGGGCGTTTGGGCAATTCCGTTGACCTCCGTCGGGACCAAGCGGCCCGCAGCGTTCTTAACGAGTGTAGGCTTCTTGCTCATCACGAGTTATTTCAGGATTTTTGATCGTTCCAATCCCCTGGCATAAGGCCGGCGGCAACTGCCATTTCGATCGTGTGCTGTGCTCTTTTGACGACCGGCGGGTCGATCATCTTGCTGCCGAGAGATACGACACCCAACCCCTTTGCTCTAGCGCCATCGAAAGCAAGGACGACTTTCTTTGCTTTTTCAATTTCTCGATCAGTGGGCGCGAAACCGTCGTGGATCGGCTGAATCTGACGCGGATGGATACAGCCTTTGCCGTCGAAGCCAAGGGACTTGGCCTCGAGCACCGATGCGGTGAGGCCTTCCGTATTGGCCACGTCGCTATAAACAGTGTCTATGGCTTGAACACCGGCGGCGCGTGCCGCGGTCACAATCATGCTGCGAGCGAAAAACGACTCCCGCCCGTCCTGGGTCCGCTCGGTGCCGATGTCGGCAGTGTAGTCTTCGAGTCCTATCGTGAGGGCGACGATGTTCGGGG
>JAUVQL010000098.1 GCA_030598165.1 Acidobacteriota bacterium
CTCGCTCAAAATCACTGTGAGGTGTGGGATGCAGAGGGAACGGAGCTGAGGCCACTTCCGGCAGTGTTCTTTTAGCTTCTTTGCGGCAAGGGATGCCTACTCGGTCACGACGGGATTTCCTAGACCTTTCAAAAAGGCGTCCACACAGATAGGATCGAAGTCAACCTGGTCTTTCATCAAAAACTCACTCGTTAATCTGTGGTTCATGAGCCCTTCGGATGCATGTGGATGGGGTGGGGCAATCGCATGGACGATCTCATGAGCCAGCACGCGAGCCAATCCTCGCGCTAGGTAGAAAGCTCTTTCCTTGGAGCCACCTTCTCGAATCGGAAACGGCTTGTCGCCCATCGTCAGGGCCACATCTCGAAAAAATATGCGGATGACTGGAGGTCGACTCGGACTGACGACCCCCATGACTTGGGGACTGAGCGGCCAACCGGCGGGTTTTTCCGGCAACACCAGCACGAGAAGCCTGTCAGAGATAGAACCCAGGTTCATAGAAGAGGACCGATTCATCTGGATCCGTGCATCGAGCATTCCGAATATGGAGCTTACTTCCGCGGCTATCTGTTCGAACACCGGTTCCGCCAGTTGATAGGGATCGTTCCATAGAAGAAAGATTTTCAATTGCTCTGGCTGGACGGGCGCGTCTGGAGAGCCGTTGTCAAGAACGGTATCTGATTGTCGTGCAAGCAGCAAAGCAGGCGACAACACCAAAACGAACAGTCCCGTCAGTAGAATGCGACGAACCACCCACCGAGTTGGTCTCAATTGTTCGTTTGCGTGTGTCCACATGGTGGTTTTGGGTGCCTCCTTTAGCTTCGGCAGCGTCGGTTCCATCCCACTGGCCTATGCAAGGATTATCGCTCACGAGAAATGTCGGACAACTGATTCATGTGAATATGTGAAGTTGTCCACACATTTTCACTTCCCCGCCTTGCCAGACGGACGCCTCGACGCCCGAAAATGCGAACTTGTTCTTGCGCGGACCCTTAGGGGGGCCGAACCGGCCCCCCTTTTTTGAGGCGGTCCCGACATCCACATAGGGATGCGAAAACCGCCGTAGATTTGAAAGAACTCGTCTCACGCAAACGGTTGATCGATGGAAGGGCTCTGAGGCGTAAACAACTTGGCTCCATCCTCCGTGATGTACATACAGTCTTCGAGGCGTACTCCAAACTCGCCATAAATGTAGATTCCAGGTTCGTTGCTGAAGCACATACCTGGTTGAAGCGGCGTCTTGTTACCTCGGACCAGGTAAGTCCACTCGTGCCCGTCCAATCCGATTCCGTGCCCCACCCGATGAGTGAAGTACTTGTAATCGGGGCCGAATCCGCCGTCGGTGATGACTTTGCGGGCTGCAGCGTCCACAGCTTCGCATGGAGCCCCCGGCTTTGCCGCTGCCAGCGCAGCGGTCTGGGCCTTTTTTTCGAGATTCCATACATCTCGGTGTCGATCGGTGGGCTTCCCAAAGACAATGGTACGACTGATGTCGGAGCGATACCCGTCGACTCCGCATCCACCGTCCATCAGAACGATATCCCCATCCTTGAGTTTCTGTGGTTTGCTGCTTCCATGGGGGAAAGCAGACCATTCCCCAAAATTGGCTCCAATTCCTCCCTCGACGCCCAATTGGCTATGCGCCGCGGTCGAAATCTCACGATAATCGTACTGCGTCATTCCTTCCCATAGCGAAGCCACCACCGCCTTGTACGCAGCAAGGGTGATGTCGTTTGCCCTTTGCATCAGGGCGAGCTCATTGGCCGATTTGATCACACGGCATCCAATCGTCACAGGATCGGCGCTGACGTACTCGATACCGGGCGCTTCTTTTCGTATACCGTCGAACAGGAAGAATCGCGTCCTTTCTTCGAATCCGACTTTACCTTTAGAGATTCCACGATCCTTGAAAATCTGCGCAACTCGCTTATAGGGACTTTCGTGTTCGTTCCACGTACGGATGTCATCCCCGAACTTGATGAGCTCTCGAGCCCGTTCTTCCTCGAAGGCCGGACAGACGTAGGCCGGCTCACCCTTGGCAGGTAAGACAACGGCGAGCATTCTCTCGCCACCTCTCCACTTCATTCCGGTGTAGTAAAAGAAACTCGTACCCGGCTCGATGTAGATGGCGCTCAGACCCTTGTCGATCATCAGTTTTTGCGCCTTTTCTATCCGCCCCCGTCGCTCGTCGACCGTGATGGCTTTGATCCCGTCGGTCATCGGTTTCAGCTTCTGAATGGGCTCAGGCAGGTCCGCTTTCGTGAGTGCTACGCTCGTGTCTGAGCTCAGTAGTGCCGCACCGGCAGCTCCCGCAGATACTTTGAAAAAATCTCTTCTATCCATGCACATGAACGCCCTCCTCATTATTGGTCACTGGAGACTGACAAACTCGGCCATTATATGCGTGACCCCAGGGCGTGTCGACCCACTTCAGCTCCTGGCAAGAAAGCCGAGAATTGTTTTTTTCGCTTGACATTACCTGGACCTTGTCGTGTAGAATTACGTATCTCAGCTAACAGGCGATCTTGACGGCCAAGGCTGAATGTCACCTAGTTTTTGCCCCAGAGTGAGACGGGGGCGGAATTGGGGAGGAGCCGTGCGCCGAGATCCCTCTCCTGGTTGGGATTCCGCTCCCGCCTTACCGGACTCATAAACGACTTTTAATATACTGATTTGCCGTTTTCCTCCAGTTTTTCACCACCTAACCTGTAGCCTTCAATCTTCTCCGCTTTGGGTTTCCTCCACCTGAAAAACCTCGTCCAACGGCACGTCCAACGATTTGGCGATACGGAAAGCCAAGACTAACGACGGGACTACTCTGTCTCAGGTGTTTCAACCGTCTTCAAACACTTGAATATCGGGTAAACAACGCTGCGTTGGTCGACGCCAATCGACTTCAGATACTCGTCCAAGAGTCCCCATCCAACGAATCCATCTCCGACCTGGGGTTCTAGGCTGTAAAACGCAAGGTTGGCTAAGGGCTGGGCCATATCTACACGGTATGTCCCGGCGGAGAGCTCCTTTTTTTCCGTCGTGGAAAAGCCGCCCTCCAGCTTCGTCATCGCGTACCCACCACTCTCGACCTTCAACAACTTGTCGACAACGAACTGTTCTCCCGAAACGACTAACGGTTTTTCTAGTACTTCGACAGTGATGTTCTGTCTTCGCAGTTTCTCCACGAGGAATTCGAGCTCCGCTGGAATGAAGTACCATCGTGGCATTACAGCTTCCTTTATCCCTACCGGTTTCGTAAGGTGTTCGACGCCGGGAATGACCTCCGGTGGTCCACTCGCCGATGCCGGCACTGTTTTCTGAACGCTCGTCCCAGGAATGTATTCGGGCTCATTCTTAGCATAGGCGCGAAGATCAACCTTGCCCCATGATTCGTATCTTCCTTCTACGAAATTGGTCAGTTGTCCCGATTCAGCTTTCGTCGAGACTTGCTCAACGACGTCTTTGTCAGCCTTCCTGCAAATCTCTACCATCTCCCGTCCGTGCTTGCTGGTATGCTCCAATAGCTCGGTGATCAACGCGTATTGAGCATATATCTTTCGCTCGAACGAAGGATGTCCAGGCGTTTCGACCAGTACCGACATCCGGTTTCGCAAAGCATAAGCGGCGGTGAGGAACTTCGCTTCCGTGGTCCAATAGGCCTTCTCGTGACTCCACACCGTGGGTGGCCAGTTCTCCTCGTCGTACATGCAGTGAGTAAAGGTCTCGAGCCGGAAGTTCTCACGTATCTCCTCGCGTATCGCGGGGAACATCGTGTCAAAGACGTAACTGCGTGGTCCGGGGTGCGCCGCCGGTACGGTTGATGTGGCATAGACGATGGCGTAGCCGTGCTTGACACGTCCCATGGCATGGGCGTCGAAAACGAGCACTGGATCCCATTTGTTGAGGATGTTCTCGTACAGCCCATTCACCTCGATGGTCTGTAGCTTGATAGCGTCTCGATTCAGGTCGTAGTCGAGCGCATTCCGCCGTGTCCCGATGATATGTGGTGTGCCGTCCCGTGTACTCCAAGTGTCGTTCCCGTCGACGTTGAATACCGGGCAAATGATAAGGATCTGATCATCAAGAAGATGTTTCTTGTCGCCGAGGAGAATGTCGCGCATGAGCATCAAAAGCGCCTCTTTCCCCTCCGATTCCGGCGGATGGATGGTGCCTTGTAAGTAGATTACGGGCTTGCCTGACGCCTTGGCCTCCTCGGGAGAGGTCACTCGGGGATTGGCGAGAACGACCGCCGAGGAGACTTTCCTGAGAGTACTCGTGAACATGTCCACCACGTGCAAGTTCTCGCTGTTCCACTTCATGACGTCGATGAACTCGTGCGCTTCATAGGTCGATGTTGTTCGGGTGTATTTGGTTCTTTCCGGTACCGTCTGTAGATGTTCCGGCCATTGACCATTCCACTCCGCGGGAACCTCGTCGCCCCAGTAGATTTTCGTCTCTTGTGGCGTTTTTTCCGCCGCGACAATCCATCCCGCAAGTGCCAGTAACAAGAAAGACGAAAGGCACACTTGTCTCATGTTGAAGCTCCTCTCTCCGGAATACATTTCTGGAATGACAGGGTCGAGTCGTCGAATGACATGCATCAGCTCGAGTGAGTGCTAGACCACTCACCGAGAAGAGGGATTGTATGCGGCTCCTTTTAGCGATGCAAAGACAACTATCCGAACGTCATCCGCGATCGTGCCTTTCTCGTTCGGTCGGTTCTATCAACTCGCTTTGCAAACCGACAACAAGATGCCGTGCTTCTTCAACTTGTTGTAGAGCGCTTGCCGGGTGAGGCCCAAGAAACGCGCGGTTCGTGTTCGATTGCCTCCATGCCGGGCCAGAGCCTCCTCGAGGTACCGTTTCTCGAACTCCCGGGATGCGAAACGAAGTGGAGAGCACATCCGTCCCCGGATATTCGAAGATAGATGATTGACTTCGAGAGTCCTACTCTCACCAATGCGCAAAAGAGATTGAACGATCTCGTTCTCCAGCTCTCTTACATTTCCAGGCCAGGAGTAACCTGCCAAAGCCTGCTCTGCTCCTTTGGCCAAAATTGGCTTCGCCATTCGGAGATGTGCAGATTTCTTGGTCAAAAAGTACTCTACCAGTGGCAGGATGTCGTCTCGTCTCTTCCTCAACGGGGGTAGATCAATATCTACGACTTTCAGGCGAAAGAACAAGTCCTCTCTGA
>JAUVQL010000131.1 GCA_030598165.1 Acidobacteriota bacterium
CACTCGTCCACGACCGGGGAGGTCTTCTGGCCGTCGATAACTCCCTGCTATCCCCCTACCTGCAGCAGCCCTTGAGCCAGGGAGCGGACATCGTCATCCACTCCGCAACAAAATACCTCGGCGGGCACAGCGACGTCACTGCTGGAGTCGTCGTGACAAGAGACGCCGGGTTGGCTGAGCAGATCGCCTACTACCAAAACGCAGCCGGCACAGGACTTGCGCCCTTCGAAGCATGGCTTCTCCTTCGTGGCCTGAAAACTCTCGCCCTCCGAGTAGAGCAACAGCAGTCGAACGCCAGGCATTTGATTCGGTTTCTAACCGAGCACCCCCGGGTCACGAAACTCCATTACCCCGACCTTCCCGCTCGACCCGGCCGCGAGATCCACTGCCGTCAATCTCGAGGCAGCGGTGGAGTCCTGTGTTTCGAGACCGGATCGCTCGATTTTTCAAGGAAGCTCGTTGAGGCAACCCAACTCTTCCGCATCACGGTGAGCTTCGGCGGAGTGGGATCCTCGATCAGCCTTCCCGCTCTCATGTCTCACGCCAGCATTCCGCCGGCGGTCCGAAGCGCTCGCAACATTCCGGAGGACCTCATCCGAGTCTCTGCGGGAATCGAGCACCCCGACGACCTGCTGGAGGATTTCGCACGCGCTTTCGACCTCGTAGAAACCGAATTAGAAAATGGAGAACCATCGACATGCAAGGAACACGCGTTCTCGAATCAGAAGAGCTAGAAACCAAGGACCATCCTCTCTCGAAAGCCGGGGAATCAACCCTGTCCGTCCATGGTGGCGAGCTCAGGCAACAAAGCTCAGATACTCTTACGACACCGATCCACCAAACATCGACCTATTGGTTCGCCAACTCCGAGGAGCTAAAAGCCTACCAAGAAGGACGGCTCAAACGAGACGAGTACGGTCGGTACGGGAATCCCACCTGGCGCGCCGTGGAGCGAAAACTCTCCGACTTGGAGGGCGCCGAGGACAGCGTATTGTTCGCCTCTGGAATGAGTGCCGCCACGACGACACTGTTCGCGCTTCTTCCTCGGGGAGGTCACCTCATCATTACAAGTGACTGCTATCGACGGACGCGACAGTTCTGTCGCGACTACCTGACCAAGATGGACGTGGAGACCACGGTGATCGAGCCCTCGAACCTCCGACAGCTCGAAGACAGTTTACGAGACGAAACCGACGTCTTTTTTTCGGAATCGCCGACCAATCCTTATCTTCGGGTCCTGGACGTCAAAGAGACCGTTCGGTTGACGAGGAAACGAGGCGCTCTGGCTATCATCGATGCCACCTTTGCCACACCCGTCAACTACCGACCTTTGGACGATGATGCCGACCTCGTGATCCACAGCGCCTCGAAGTACTTTGGCGGTCACAATGATCTGCTCGCTGGGGCCGCGGCTGGGTCCAACGAGCTCATCAAGAAGCTTCGCGATGCCGTCGGCGTCCTCGGGGGTATTACGGCACCACAAAATGCCTATCTGTTGCTCCGAGGATTGAAAACGTTGGGTCTCCGTATGGCTCGGCACAATGAGAACGGCTCCAGGATCGCCACATGGTTGGAAAGCCATCCCCGGATCCGCAAGGTCTTCTACCCCGGCCTCGAGAGCCACCCCGATCACGAAGTGGCCGTGAGAACGATGAGAGGTTTCGGCGGCGTGGTGACGTTCGAGGTTGATGCCGACCTCGACACGACCGCCCGTTTCGTCGATCGCTGCAAGATTCCTTACATTGCACCGAGCCTTGGAGGCGTGGAGTCTCTCATCGAGATGCCGGCCATCATGTCTTATTGGGATGTTCCAAGAGAAGAACGCCTAGGGTACGGCATCTCGGACTCCCTGGTGCGATTTTCTTGCGGCATCGAAGACACCAAGGATCTATTGGCGGATCTTGAACAAGCGCTGGCCGGGATCTAGCGTTGACGTTTGGAGTCAGACCAGGCTTGACCGCTCTCCAAAATCTGAACAAATCTGTTCACGATTTCGGTTCCTGCTTCACGGAGGCCAGTTTCACTCAAACACAATGTTTGAGCCAGAGCTTTCCTCTCCACAGCCAATATGAAAGGGCGTCCTCTCGGTGGTGCTGAAGAGGCGTGACCACTGGACAAGATTACCAACGGCGATTCAAAATGGGCCATTCAGCAAAAGCAGCTAGATCGAAGAATGCACCTAAAGGGAAGAAAGGGCTCCACTTCGAACTAGCAATTGGGCCACAGGTGACTTTGTTTTCGTCGCCACAATGGCCTGAGATCACGGCGAACTTCAATCGACCACCGAAAGGAGAGGCCCATGGATAAGAAGTATGTAGGACTTGACGTACACATGGCAAGCACGAGCTATTGCGTGCGGGATAGCGAAGGCAAGGTCGACGACGAAGGGATTGTAGCAACGAGCGGGACGAATCTCTTGAGCCTGATTCGCGCGATTCCAGGAGAGGTACATCTGACGTTCGAGGAAGGAACTCAAGCAGCCTGGCTCTATGACATTCTAAATCCTTACGTTAAAAGGGTGATTGTATGTGACCCGCGCAAGGCGAGTCAGAATCAAGAAGACAAGAGCGATCGGATCGACGCGAGCCGATTGTCAGAACTCCTGCGCCTTGGTGCATTAGCGCCGGTGTATCACGGCGAGAAAGGCACCCGAGGCTTGAAGGAGCTCGTGCGAGCTCATCGGGATCTGGTTTGGGATGTGGTGCGGGTAAAGAATCGGTTGAAAGCGATTTTCCGTGGTCGCGGCATCGGAGTGAAGGGCACGGCGGTTTACCATCCGGACCATCGAGAGTCTTTCTTGAGTCAACTGGACCTTAAGGAACGTGCGCAGCGGGCTCAGTGGTGCTTCGAGCAACTAGATGGATTGGAACGATTGAGAGAGCAAGCCGAAGGGGCTCTGAACAAAGAAGCGCGTCGGCATGGTGGTTACCGGATCCTGAGGAGCATACCCGGGATCGGTCCGGTTCGGGCCGCGCAGCTTATCGGAGTGTTGGCTACACCACATCGGTTTCGAACCAAACGCCAGTTCTGGAAATACATCGGTTTCTCGGTGGTGACGAAAAGCTCGTCGGATTTCGTTCCCACACCCGATGGCAGATTTGTCCGCAAAAAATGGAAAGCGACCCGCGGACTCAACCGCAACTGTAACAAGTTTTTGAAATCCATATTCAAATCGGCGGCCAAGGATGCCATCGCCAGATACCCGAGTTGGAAGGCCTACTACAATGCCCTGGTCGAGCGAGGTCTGGAGCCGGAAATCGCCCGGGTAACGGTGGCGAGAAAAATCGCGGCCATCTCATTGTTCATTTGGAAGAAAGGACAGCGTTATGACCCGAGCATAGCTTTGATGTGATTTTCATGGCGCTTGTGTAACGAACGTCGAGACCCAGGTTCAGCCACGTTGTTGTCCAAGGTGAGCAGCCGAGCGTCATGGTTCGGGGGATAGTCTCGTTTTAAGCGCTGGCCCGACAATAAGTCGAGGCCCTATCCACAGCCTAGTCCCCCCCGGATAACCAGATATTGTGATGGGCCCCAGAGTCCCAAATAGAAGGATGGTTGCCAAACCAAATAGATCACATCAAAGACGCAAGGCGAGTCAGGCGAGCAGTAAAAAATGGGGACGTCGAGCTCGGCACATCCTTTGAGCCGACCCGTCCGAAAAAACAAAAACATCGGCAAGCCTAAAGAGCGACGCCGAGGGCAACGATGAAATGAGCCGGTCGATCTCGTTCCGTACGCCAGCGGGCAAACTGATACAACGGACTCGAAAGCCAGGAAACGTTGGGGGTCGTGGCTATAGGGGAAGTTTTTTCTTGACTTTCCCTTTCATAGAAAGGCTTAAGATCCGGTGGAGCTCACCGTACAATTGGAGGGAAGCCAGTCAGCTCGAATAAGCTTCCCTTTCACTATATAGAGACGACTTTTTATTCGCTCTTCCTCCTTCAATTTTCAATTTAACGCAATTTTTCCTCACTCGCTGGCCCTGGCGCGTCGCGCCAGTTAGCGGAAGCCAATTGATGATGCTCGTTGATTCTAGGAGCAGGTGGAGTGAAAGTCAAGATCAAATACTAATAGAAACGAGAAGAAAACAACATATTTCATTTAGCTGCTGCAAGCCCCTCCTCCCAAGGGAGTCCGAAACCTACTGCGGTACCCACCTCGTAGGGAAGCGTGCGGGAGTTCGCCGACCCGAATGTGGCAAAGGCGATCGTTATCCCGGCCGCGTGGAGCTCGGCCGCCGTGGCGTAGGGCTTGTCGTAAGGATCGTCCTCGTGACGGGGTAGTTCCTGCGTTGGTCCGAGAATAACGGGGATGTTCTTCTCCTCGAGGAGCGCGGTGACCTTCCAGGACTCGGCTCCGCCGGCGAGGTTCATCAACGTGGCTTGTCCTTGGATACCATATCCACCGCCGCTATCTTCCCGTCCCGGACCAAAACGGTACCGTTTTCGATGGGTTCACCCGCGAGCGTAACGATCTTGGCTCCTTTCACGGTACATGCGGCTGCGGATGCTAGCGAGCCGGCTCTACAACTGTCAAGTTCGAAACAACTTCGGATAGAATGTACGTGATATGGCTAAGTTCTACCTCACGACTGCAATCGATTACGTGAACAGCCGTCCCCACCTCGGAACGGCCTACGAGAAGATGACCGCCGACA
>JAUVQL010000142.1 GCA_030598165.1 Acidobacteriota bacterium
CAGATTTTCTACGCTCTCTCCCGAAACTGGATCGGGCAGGTCGCCAAGTTGCATCAACGCGTTACTGACCAGCATGGTGATCAGATCCAAAAAACCGACCTCCGGAGGGGATTCCGATTGGCGCGGCTTCTCGGCCTCTCGAGCCCCGGACTCGACGGGGTCGGAGTGCACTTCACTGCTCGCAGGCGGCAGCGCATCGGACGGGCTTTCCGTCGGTGTTGCTGCGGCTTCGGTTTCCTCCCCTTCGGTGCGAAGATCCCCGTCGGAAGTAAACTTACGTCGATCCGTTACCTTGAACCCCTTGGTTTCGTTTTCCGATTCACTCATGGCGCATTTGTATCTTCAGTTCCGCGTCTTCAGGCTTGAACCTCATCTCCCATGATTCTACCCGACTTCTACCTCAAGGGTCAGGGGGCGAGTGACGCGCGTCGTTGCGGTCTACGGATAACGTTGCATGATAGCATAACGTAAATATTGGGATCAACAAACCTGACACCCCTATCTTATGCGGACAAAGGGATTTATCATATTCTGTTGGGCCGGAGTCACCCCAGCTATTGAACGAATCACGAGGAACAAAGATGAGTGTAGGAGAAGGTTTAGAGCAACTGGTCAGCCTCATGGCGCGTTTGCGCGCACCCAATGGCTGCCCCTGGGACAAAGAGCAAACTTTGGAGTCTCTCCGCCCCTTCATCCTGGAGGAAGCTTACGAGCTCGTGGAGGCCATAGACCAGTCCTATCCCGCTGCAATCCGCGAAGAGCTCGGCGATCTCCTGCTGGAAGTACTTTTCGTCTCCCAAATCTGCGCCGAGAAGGCTCAATTCACCATCAAGGATGTGATGAAGACACTCGAGGAGAAACTCGTGCGGCGCCACCCTCACGTTTTCCGCGCAAATAAAGCCAAAGACTCCAAAGAAGCCCTGGCGCGATGGGACAAGATCAAGGATTCAGAAAAGCAGTCATCATCGTCTGTGCTGGAGGATGTCCCACGGGCACTACCGGCTCTCGTGAGGGCACACAAGCTTTCATCTCGAGCCGCCCGCGTGGGTTTCGACTGGAAATCGGTAGATGATGTCCTCGAGAAACTGTCGGAAGAGCTCCGCGAGCTCGAGAATGCCCGAAACTCCAATAATGCTGACTTATTGGCGGAGGAGCTGGGGGACCTCGTATTCACCATTGTGAATCTCGCCCGGCATCTGAAAGTCGACCCGGAAATGGCCCTTCATTCCACCAATCGCAAGTTTGTGAAACGTTTCCAACACGTGGAAAGGAGGCTCGCGGAACAGAACCGCGATTTTGCGGATGCCAGCATGGAGGAGATGGAAGCGCTGTGGGAGGAAGCGAAAGTACAGAACTCGAGCACTCAAGAACCCGAGAACTCACAATAGGACATACTCACCTCGTACTGCGGTAAGTCTCGGTGGTGATGTTGGCTTGTTTGTCGATGGAGATGGTGATGGCACCATCGCGGTCCGTACGCAACGTAGTAATGCCGCGTTGTCTCAGACGTCGAAGAACCCACGGCGAGGGGAGACGGATAAAGCCGGTCCCTGGCGCAGAAATCAGCGCGAGGCGCGGCGAAACGGCTTCGAGAAACGGCATCATGGTGGAGTGTCGACTGCCGTGATGCCCCACTTTGAGCACATCCACACGAGGAATCCGCCCGAGACGAAGCAGCTTCATCTCGGTACTTACACCGGCATCACCCGTCAGGAGTAGACGGGCCTGCCCATAGGAGATAAGAAAAACGAGAGAGCTCTCATTGCCACTGTTTTCGTCGATACTCCCCGCATAGAGTACTCTCACGCTGGCTTCGCCTCGAATGAGCTCATCACCCACACGTAGCCGCATAAATTCGACACCTCGTTCCCGGGCTCGGGTTCTCAGCCTCCGATAGGCTTCATCTCCCCAGGTCGGTATACCACCCCAGAGATGTCGGACACGTAGGTTGGACACAACCGAGTGTAGTCCACCGATATGATCCAGGTCGGAGTGAGTCACGAGGACACCGTCAAGTGTTCGTATCCCTCGAGACAACAATGCCGGGACGAGAACGCTCTCACCAACATCGAAAGACCGGCGGAAGGAACCACCACCATCCACCAGCAACCTTCCACCGTTGGGGATCTCCAGTAGCAGTGCATCACCGTGACCTACGTCGAAGGCGGTGAGGCGAAGGCAGTTTGACGGCGTCGGTGGAGAGGGCTTGATGACGAGCAAAACGGTCAGCAGACCTAACCCGATAGCCATCAAACCACGCCACTTGCCACGAGTTAGAGCTGCAACACCAAACATCATTGCGTAGGCGACAAGCCACGAAGGGCCTGGATGAGGCACACGCAATGACCCGCAAGGAAGAGCTAGAGCAATCTGGGAACTCAGGGTCAAGCTCTTCACTAAGAGCCAAGCCAACCATGCCACTCCTTCACCGAGCCACGGAATCGGAGTCAGGAGAATGACGACGACACCAACAACCATCAATGCGCCGGCCACTGGCAGGGCAACTAGATTGGCGACCACCGCCACTGGGGTCAATCGAAAGAAATGCCAGGCCATAATGGGCACAACGCCGATTTGAGCAGCCAAAGACAGTCCCAGCCAATTGCCAAGTCGACCCAGAAAAGGTGTCAGTTTTTTTCCGATGAGTCCGGCGAACACGAGAATGCTGCATGTCGCAAGAAAAGAGAGCTGAAATCCCGGGTCGTGGAGATCCATGGGACGAATGGCAAGAAGAAGGAGTGCCGAAAGCGCCAATCCATTTAGCCCTGGGGAGTTGATACTGAGTAGCTTGGCACCGGAAATACACAAACACATTAAGACGGCGCGCACCACAGATGGCCGACCACCACATAGGGACGCGTACATCGGCAGAATCACGAAAAGGGAGACGAGAGCGGGTTCCTGATCCATCCCTGCCTTCCTGAGCGCACCGTATAAAAGCAACGCCAATAGACCCACATGCATTCCGCTAATGGCCATCACATGAAAGGTGCCTGCTCTTTGGTACAGTTCAACCGCCCACTGAGGAAGAAGCGAGCGGTCTCCAACCAAAAGAGCCAAGACAACTCCGGGGACTTCACTACGACGACCCTCCCTATCCTCGAAGTCCTCGAAGGCTTTCACGATACGCCGACGGATCTGCGAACGTGCTCTGGAGCTCGCACCCTCCCACCAAGAAGCTGCTTCGTATCGTTCCACGAGAAGAGCGCTCTTGACCGAGCCTGAGAGTGTGACACCGCTCCTTTTGTAGTACTCCGCGGTATCGAAGCTGCCGGGATTCCCGTATCCGCGAGGGCGCTTCAAGAAAGCCCAGAACCGGATGCCATCACCCATGCGTAGATCGTCGAGTCTCGAACGAAATTTCTCTTCGCCCCGAACGTTTACTCTCAATCCACCAGAAAGCTTGCTCCGTTGGCCACGTACCTCGAGGCTCTCCACGGAAAGTGTCAGCAAGGTAGCATCCGGTCCAAAGATGGGTTCATTCTCCAGTTGGCCCTCTACGAGAGTCGGCGTCTCCCAAACCGCATCTCCCATGGATTCATAGAACTGCAGCAGGGGTTGTCGATCCAGGCTCCATTGCACTACCCCAACGGACGAAACACCCAGACAGAAAAAACCTCCCAGAAGAGATGTTGTGGCGAGAACCAATCTCTGCTTCACCGCTAGTAGTGTCGCCAGTACCAGCAGAATGAAAGACAAGATGAGAGCGCCAGAGGTGACGAGAGCGAGACTGGATGTGGTTCCTAAGATGAACGCAACGGCAGCGGCAGCGGCAGGAGCCCTACTCTGGACAGCCGAAGATCGAGCGTTTTCTCTTGCATCGTCGCTCTGATAGGGACGATCTCGGGGGGAGGGTTCCGCTCCCTGTCCAGGTGCTATCGCCATAGGAACGCAGCCCGTGCGCTGGCAGAGGCAGATCTAGGGATTTCGTTGGTGGGCTCAATCTGGAGATTGACGTCACGCTCCCGGGATGACGAGACGTCAGCTGAAGCAACTTTTGCAGAGCTTACCGTAGGTTTTCTGGAGAGATCTCCGCCGCCAAGGCAGAGCTTGGAATCGGCGGCTGGCAAGTCCGATTTAGAGGCTAGCCCTGCGGAGCCCCCTTGGGAGTGATGTCCTTCCGCACCTTCTTGATGACAAGACCGCTGACGAGCGCATCGAAATCCGCTTGGCATTGCTCGAGGCTGTCCTGCAAGCAGGTCAAACTTATAACGTAGGCAAGGTCTCGAGAATAATAAACGACCATCCGAGTGTAATAGGTCATCCCATCGGAAGCCTTCAGATAGCGGAACTCGTGGGCCGTGTAGGGCTCTACTGTCAGCAGGCCAGACCCCAGGGATTGAAAGCTCGGTGAGGAAACGAGAGAAGATTCGATCTCGCGAACAACGTCCTGAAAATCTCCATAATCGCGCATACGTTTGCGAACGAGGGCCAATGTGGCCCGAGCTCCCGTTTCGGGGTTGCTCA
>JAUVQL010000081.1 GCA_030598165.1 Acidobacteriota bacterium
CGGTGGCGCCGTTCGCGATGTTGACGATGCCGACCCGGACCTTCGGATTTGGATCGCCCGATTTAGGATAGCGCTGGAGGTCGACACTAGCGTGCTGAGAAACTTCCTCGGTGAGGGGGGAGGTCGGAACGGGACTTTCATCCATCTCCAAAAAAGCGATGTGAGTGCTGTCGGGAGACCAGTGGTAACCGGTCCGCACGTTGAGCTCTTCCGGGTAGACCCAGTCGAGGTCACCGTGGAGCAGGAGATCGTGTCCGCCAAAAGTCACTTGTTTTTCATCGCCGCCTGCGGTCGGCACGACCCAAATGTCGTGTTCATAGACGAAGGAGATCCATTTACCATCGGGAGAGAACTTGGGATCGAGGATGTCGGTCTTCGATGGTGCGAGAACGGTCTTCTTCTTATTAGCGAGGTCGTACGGGATGATCTGTCCGCCGCTCGCGAAGAGGATTGACTTTCCATCTGGTGCCCAAACATAGGCGGCAACGCCGAAGCGAGTGCGTCGCGTGCGCTCCCGCTCATCCTTTGTGGCCTGTGTTGGTGAAGGTGCGATGCGCTTTAGCTCGTCGGAGCTGACAAGAAGTTGTTTATCCCCCGAGGTGGTGTCGAAAAGCCAGAGGTCACGACCGTTGTCCCCTGAGAGGAAGAAACTGAGATCCCCGTCAGGAGTCCACCGTGTCTGTGAAGGCGAGGGGGTTTTCAATTCGTCGCCATAAATGACCTCGATAGAGAGGGGTTTCTTGGCCGTTTGCGCGGTAATGTAAGAAAAAGCTCCGAAGCCGAATAAGATGATAATGAAAGTCACCGGAACGCGACGCATGCTTCACCTCCTGGAACCGTAGACAAGATCGAGAAAATACCAGGCATGGAAGCACCTTGCAACATCATTAGTCGACTTGAAAGCCGAAGCGAAGTAGTTGAAACTCAATCTATGAGCTTTGAAGAAGCAGCGCGAGCGATTGAGGGGGCGCCTCACCTATTAGTCACTGCGGGCGCCGGGGTTGGGGTCGATTCAGGCCTACCGGATTTCCGTGGAAACGAGGGTTTTTGGGAAGCCTATCCACCCTACAAGAAGCTGGGCTTCAGCTTCGTCGACATGGCTAATCCGGAAACATTTCGCTCGGATCCGGAGCTGGCCTGGGGCTTTTATGGCCACCGGCTGAGTCTCTACCGGGAAACAACGCCACACGACGGTTTCGGAATCCTTCGCAGGTGGGCGGAGGAAAAAAAGAGCCACTTCGTTTTCACATCCAATGTGGATGGCCAGTTCCAAGCGGCAGGTTTCGACTCTGAGCGCATCTATGAGGTGCATGGGAGCATCCATCACCTGCAATGTCTTCGTCCTTGCAGTGGCAACGTTTGGCCCGGCGAGGGGATCGAGGTCGCCGTAGACATCGATACGATGCGGGCTACGAGTCCGTTGCCCAAATGCGATGGCTGCGGCGCGGTGGCGCGCCCGAACATCCTCATGTTCGGTGACTTCAGTTATGTTCCCACGCGACAAGAAGAACAAGGTCTTCAGTTCCAATCGTTTCTGGCGAACATCGGCGAGGAGCCGTTGGCCATCGTAGAGATGGGAGCGGGAATGGCGGTGCCGACGGTGAGGTATCAAGGTGAACGTCTCGCAATGGCAAGAAATGCACGTTTGATTCGGATCAATCCCAGAGACCGAGAAGTGCCGGATGGAGAGATTGCGATTCAGTCGAGCTCGCTGGAAGCCCTTCAACTCTTGGATGAGCTAATACAGACCTAATGGGGTCAGGCCTGACCCCTCTCCTCTCCCTGACTCCGTGTTATAGAGTAGCTCCCTCGCTTTTGATCCTTCGTAATCGTGAACATACCCAAACGAGCACCGTCTTCGAGAAGCTCACTGAAACTTCTGTAGCCGCACGTGGCTTCGTTGAAAGACGACCGCTTCCGCTTGATGGTCTGCTTGACCATGGATCCCCAGATGATCTCCTTGTCTTCGCGCTCCAGAGCTTCGATGGCGTCGAGTACCAATCGGAAGCACTCCTGTTGCTTTTTGGGTAGTGAGGCGAGTCGCGGCTGACTCCGCGGGGACTGAGTGACGAGATCGTCATAAAAGATGAACTCGTCGCACGCGGAAGCGAGGAGGTCGGAAGTCGACTTTCGGAGACCCACACCGATGACGGTCTTGTCGTTCTCCTTGAGCTTGGAGACGAGCGGCGCGAAATCACTGTCACCGGAAGCGATGACGAACAAGTTGATGTGCTCTTTTTCGTAGCACAAGTCCATGGCATCGACGACCATCTTGATGTCGGCGCTGTTCTTTCCACTGATGCGACGTTGGGGAATATCGATGAGCTCTATGCCGGATTCGTGAAGGCTACGCTTGTAGGTCTTGTAGGCGCTCCAGTCGGCGTAGGCCTTCTTGAAGATGATCCTTCCCTTTTCGACCAACCTTTCTAGGACCTTGTTCATGTCGAAGGACTTGAGCTTGGCGTCTCTGACACCTAGGGCAAGGTTCT
Organism: Acidobacteriota bacterium; assembly: GCA_030598165.1. The sequence continues at coordinate 2,490 of JAUVQL010000081.1, forward strand.
CGAAATCGATGAAAAGGGCTAGTTTCGGTTCTTCGGAAGCAGTGACCATGTAAGTTCCCTCCTTGGTCTTGACAGCTTCGATGATGTCCTCGACAATGATTCTATTCCAGTTCTGCTCAAACGAGTAACTCCGTCACTTCTCGTACACGACTCTTCCGCCGAGGAAGGTCATCAAGACTTCGGTCTCGAGGATCTCGGGTGCCGGAATGGTCATGATGTCTTTGGACAAAACAGCAAAATCTGCGAGCTTGCCGGGTGTAATCGATCCTTTGATGTCTTCCTCGAAGGCGGCGTACGCGGCGTCGAGGGTGAACATCCGGAGGGCTTCCTCTCGGCTCAAGCACTGTTTGGGATGCCAGCCACCTTTCGGCCAGCCTTTACGGTCCTGGCGGGTGACGGCGGCGTAAATACCCCAAAGGGGTTTCACGGACTCTACCGGCGCATCCGATCCGCCCGGGATCCTGACCCCGGTCTCGAGGAGAGTTCGCCAGGCGTAGGAATACTGGCTTCGCTCCTCTCCAATGCGCTCTTCGATCCAATGCATGTCCGTGGTGCAATGCGTGGGTTGCATGGATGGGATGATGCCTAGCTTTGCGTAGCGAGGGACATCACTTTCATCGAGGATCTGCGAATGCTCTATACGCAGCCGGGCATCCTCGACCTGCGATTCCGCTAGCGCTTTCTCCATGGCGTCGAGGACCGTCCGGTTGGCACGATCTCCGATGGCGTGAACGGCGGATTGGAATCCCGCCTCGAGGCCACGAAGGATGGTGGCGTGGATCTGTTCCTCCGTCAGTCGCAACACGCCCCGGTTGTCGGGGTCATCTGAGTAAGGCTCGAGCAAAGCCGCTCCTCGGGAGCCGAGTGCTCCGTCGAGGCTCATCTTGATCCCGCGGATGGTGAGGCGATTGTCGTAGAGGCCGACTCGAGGTCCCTTTTCGAGGTAGTAGTCGAGGGATTCATACGTATGGGGAAGCTTTTGCTCATCCACGGGCCATCGAAGGTATTCATAGATCCGAAAATCGAACTCCCCCGAGCGCATCATTTCTTCATAAAGCTCGATGTCTTCGCGTCGGCCTCCGGCTTCATGGACTCCGGTCAGGCCGGAGGACAAGCACTCTTCGATGGAGAGCTTCACCGCTTGCTTCCGCTCTTCTATCGAAGCGGATGGGATGTGCTGAGACACCAGACGAAAGGCATTATCGATGAGCGTTCCCGTGGGCTCCCCCTTTTCATTATGGATGATTTGACCACCGGCGGGATCGGGCGTTTCCTTGGTGATGCCGGCGCTCTCGAGAGCTTTGCTGTTCACCCAAGCAGCGTGCCCATCGACACGGCCGAGATAGACGGGATTCTCGGGGGAGACGGGATCGAGGTCCTCTTTTGTCGGAAAAGCTTTGACCGGCCAGGTGTTTTGATCCCAGCCTCTTCCCCGGATCCACTCACCCGGGCTCGATTGGGCGACCCGCTCTTTCACCATTTGAACGATCGCTTCCTTGCTCGCCGCCTCGCTGGCGTCGATGTTCATCCGACGCGCCCCAATGCCAATGAAGTGCACGTGGGCATCGATCATGCCGGGCACAACGGTCTTGCCGTCTAGAGAGATAATTTTGGTGTGGTCCCCCGCCCACTTCTGGATGGCTTCGTCGGTCCCCACTGCCAGGATTCGATCGCCCCTTACCGCGACGGCCTGTACCGTGGGTTGACTTTCATCCATGGTAATGATGTGGCCGCCCATGAGAACGAGATCGGCGACTTCGTCTGTGGAGGGCTGACCACAAGCGACGAGAGACAAGAGAGCTAGCACGCTGATTTGGAAAGTAAGTGAATGAAAGCGCATGGTGGTGCTCCTCGAGGATTCAACAGAGAAAAATAAAAACCGCGTCATGTGTATCACATCACTAAGCGCCTGTCTTCTCGAGCTCCCAGACATCGGAAAGTATATGGTGACGGAGTGTATAGAGGACTCCGTCGTCCCCTTTCACCTTGAAGTAACGATGGGTAGGGGTGAGCCAACGGCTCTCGACGCGAACGATGTCGACTCTACGGCCATCGACGAGGAATTCACGAGGCTTTTCGTCACCTCGGTACCCAGCATAACAATCGACTTGGACAAGAAGGTGCCTGGTGGTCATGGTCACCAGCTTCCGCTGGCGCCTCCTCCTCCGAATTTTCCGCCGCCACCTTGGAAGCTCTCTTCGGATTCCGGTTCCACCTCAGGTGCGCTTGGCTGGCTAGACCTTGTCGGGGGAGACTTGGATTCCTTATGTGGGGGTGACGTTGTCGTCTTCGAGGGAGTGGAGATCCGGACGAAACGTCCAACGAATGCTCCCAGCGCGAAACCCCATCCCGCGAAGATCGGTAAGGTCCAGGCGACCAACCAGCCGGCCATATATGCGAATATCGGGAAGGCGATCAATCCGGCAAGACCGGAAGCGAGCCAAGTTCGAAGCTTTAATCCGCGAAGGATGCCCAAAAGAATGAGCCAGCCGATTCCAGAGAAGAACAAACCGCCGAAAAATCCAGGGGCTTTGGATTGCGATTCCTGCGTGACCAGCGTCTGCCCGGGTGGGTACTCTTTCCGAGCCGCCAGTAGGAGTCCATCTATCGCTTCGCTTATTCCGCTGAAGTAATGCCCCTCCCGGAATTGCGGAGCGATGCGCTCGCGAATGATCCGTCCCGCCATGCCGTCGGGAATGACCGGCTCTAGTCCGTAACCCACCTCGATACGGACGCGCTGATCATCGCGAACGACGAGAATGATGGCGCCGTTGTCGAGGCCCTTTTGGCCGACGCGCCAAGCTTCCGCCAGTCGGATAGAGAAATCCTCCAGGGGCTCGTCCTCCAGTGTGGGAATGATTGCGATGACGATTTGAACCGAGGTTTCTTCTTCGTCTCTTGCCAATCGCTCCTCGAGGCGTTGACGTTCATCGGGTGAAAGGAGCCCAGCCGTGTCGACGACCCTCCCGGTCAGGGCCGGGATCTCGGCGGATAGGAGTAAGGCCAA
>JAUVQL010000256.1 GCA_030598165.1 Acidobacteriota bacterium
GCCGTTTTCGCATGCAAGACTTGCTCAAAAACCTTCGCGATTTCACCCGTGAGCGGGACTGGGATCAATTCCACTCGCCAAAGAATCTCGTCATGGCCATGAGCGTCGAGGTGGCCGAGATCGTGGAGATCTTTCAGTGGCTCAGCGAAGAAGAAAGCCGGGAGCTCAATGAAGGTAAACGCGCCGAGCTTCGAGATGAGATCGGTGACGTCATGATCTACCTGATGAACCTGGCCGACAAGTTCGGCATCGACCCCATCGAAGCAGCCAGAAACAAGCTGGAAAAAAACAAGGAGAAATACCCCGCTCAGCAGGTCAAAGGGAAGTCTCTCAAGTACTCGGAATACTAGTGCCCTGTATCAATAGTTCTTCACCTAAATCTCGGCCCCTTTTGCGCGCTGGCTTCGTTGCGCCTCCTCGAAATATCCCGATATGACTTCGTCGCCACGCCTCGCCAGCACACAAAATGACCTCGAGCTTTAGGCAACGAACCACTGATACAGGACACTAGTCCAGGTAGGTTGGTCATATCGAAGTTGTTGGCTCCACCGGTGAAGCGGAAGGAAACGTTCAAGCCACGTTCGTACGGCAGGCATAGGCATACAGCGGCCGACTCGATCTCCGGCAGCTCGCCGATGCGGGGCCAGGGTCTTTAAAAGAGCCGGTTGACGCTCGCATGGTTCGCGTAACCTGCATCCGGCGGCAACGCTCGGCACATGAAATTTCCTATTCCTCGGCTGCGAGGCTACTATTACCATCGTTCCAGTCGACAATGTCTGGAAGGTTCGGGACCTCGAGCTTCTGGAAGAGAAAAGACTGCTGTAGCCGGAGGACCCTCTAATTGCTCGACGCTTTGACGAATCGCGACCTGCTGACCGTCGTGCTCTACATCTCCCTCGCCACGGCCGTACTCGTGCTGGTGCTGGTCTTGTTCGCGATCGCTTTCAGGAAAATCTACAGCAAGATCGAAGACTGGCAGGACAAACGCCGACTCTCGCTCAGTATTCAACAGCTGGAGCTGCTCAAACGGGATCAAATCACCAGCCTGCTGTTGCTCGTGACGCGGGTGTTTCGAGCCGTTCTAACGATATTCATCTTGGACGTCTACTTCTCTTTCGTTCTCAGCTATTTCCCGGGGACGGATCCCTTGCTACGTCCCCTAATCTTCTATCTCTTGGCACCCATCCCTGGCCTGTGGATGGCGTTCGTCGACTATCTTCCAGGCCTAATCTACATCCTTGTCGTAGTCGTCATCGCTCGATACGGCCTTAAGCTGATCCACTTTGTTTTTCGGGCTATCGAGTCCGGCATCATTGTCATTCGTGGTTTCCACACCGATTGGACCGAAATCACCTACAAGATTGTCCGCGCGGCTGTAGTGTTCCTAGTATTGATCGCTATTTTTCCGCACCTGCCGGGTGCCGACAATGAATTCTTCAGTGGCATATCGCTTTTCGTCGGGGCTCTCATCACTCTGGGCTCTACCACCGCGATTGCAAACCTCTTCGCCGGATTGGTCCTGACTTACACACGGGCATTTCGGGCCGGCGATTGGGTGGAGATCGGAGCCTCGACCGGGCGGGTGATCGAGAAGAATCTGTTGGTGACGCGCATACAAACCGCCAAGAACGAGACGATCACGATTCCGAACGGGGCGGTCCTCGGTGGCGCCGTCAAGAACTTCAGCGAGCTCTCGGCGTCCAAGGGGTTGATACTGCACACCGTCGTGGGTATTGGTTATGATGTCGACTGGCGCTTGGTTCACGAGCTCCTGTTGTCGGCGGCCGCGAAGACCCCGCACGTACTGGACGACCTTAAGCCCTTCGTCCGGCAAGAGAGTCTCGACGATTTCACCGTTGCCTACGAGCTCAACGTTTACACGGATGACCCTTCTGTGATGGCTGCGACCTACTCGGAGCTCCACCGAAACGTGCTCGAGGCCTTCAACCGAGCACAAGTCGAGATCATGTCGCCCCACTACCGCGCGGTGCGGAGCGGGGACAACGCCACAATTCCGAAGAAGTCGCCGTCGGACCCTCGTCGAGACGAATAGGCCCGCCTCGTGGTGCGTCCGTTGGCCTCAGCTTGGTAGCGAGCTTGCCGAATTCGGATAGTGCGAGCCTGCACTCCATAAGAAGAATGGTACTAGACGGACAGGACAACACTCGCTTTACCGAATCCCCCCTTCGGCACCAAGCATTAACGGCAAACCAGTCAGTCAGTTAAGTCCAAAAGCCCACCAAAAGCTAACATCTTCGGCACCCTTAATCTCGTTGAGTCCCTGCTCTGGGAGCGTGCCACACCCACCGGAGAACACAGGGGAGATGGTTGGGATACCGCAAAGCGAACGCGCAACGAGCCCATGCCGAACGAGAAGAATCCGTTTCGTTCCTCCTTACCTACGTTCCATACTGGTGTATCCCGCGTTCTGCCGTTTCACTTGACCATTTCAGAGAGATCGAGAGAGATGTCGAGGACTTCGTTGTCGGTCTTGTACTGCTCCCACATCGCGACCATCTGTTCGAGTCTCTCCCGGTGCTCGCCGCCGAGGTTGTGCATTTCCGCGGGGTCGTTCCTGATGTTGTAAAGCTCCCACTCGCCACTGCCAAACGGGTGCGGCATCCAAACGATCTTCCAATCACCGTCGAAGAAGGCCTTGAGGCCGAACAGCTCGTAGCCGACTCGGCCCGCCTTTGCATAAGGTGTTTCCACCTCGCCCGCGAGCAGGTCCAGCACGGACCGCCCCTGCATGGGCCGAACC
>JAUVQL010000074.1 GCA_030598165.1 Acidobacteriota bacterium
CGGTAAGTTGCAAAGTTTGCATCACGCATACTTGCGTTAGCTCCGCGGCGGCCACTTTGAGTTGTTCAGATTTTTGTTCCCGAGCTTTCAACAGCAAGTCACGTTTTCCGGACATTGCCAATCCTTGGCTCTGCCCTCGATTTACATATAGGGGCAGTTCCTGCATAAGTTTCTGGTTCTCGAGCTGGGGACGTTTGTCGTTTGAGGATCTTAACTCAAGCGGTTACCAGAGGCCACAATGGCCCTGCTGAAGCGATATAACGGAAGGTACTTTTCGGGCGACAAGGCAAGCAGAACTTCGTCTATCCCATCGTGGGTAGACCCACCGTTTCTCAGGAACTCCGGCTCTCAAGCTCCTGCCGCAGAAGAGGCCATCTACCGATTTCGTCTTCCCCGAGCGCCTTTTCGTTCCAGATGCCGCCCAATGCGATCCATTACATGGAGAAGATCGTTTTGGAGCTTGGCATCTGCTGACAATTTCTGGAAGGAACGCACCAAACGAAGTTCTTTAGACCCTAGGGTCTTCGCATCGGCTTGTGGCTCGACGTCAATGAGAAAGTAGCTGACTGGAGTTTCTAGTACACGGGAAATCTTGACGAGCCACTCCAGTGAGATCTTTCTCCGGCCGAGCTCGAAATTGGTCAAAGCGCCCTGCGATATACCGATTTTTCGAGCCAGATCCTTTTGTTTGATGTTCAGACTCAGTCTGACCTTACGTATCCTGAGCCCGATCTTCTTGAACATACTCTCCCCCGCCAACGAAATGATGCGTTGAGTCTTTTCAATAGGAGAAAGCCCTTATGCTGAACTGATACACCCGGGTAGGGCGGAAGTCAATAAAAAAGCGAGGGGAGGCCTTTGGGGAGGAATTCAAGAACTCGAGAACTCAAGAACCCAAGAAGGCAAGCAACTGTAAATAGGAAGGTTACACTGACAAGCCTTCATTTAGAGGTCTCAGTCGTTATCGAGGTCGAAGAAAGAGCGGAGGGCTTCTTTGTCGGGTGGCGGCGTTAACCGGCTGACGAACAAATAGAGCAATGCAGAAACGAAGAGACCTACCTCCACGGCGTCCACCCCAGCAGCTATCCATCGACCTTGTCCGAAATCAGTGAAATCCCACAGACCACAGGCGAACAATCCTCCCCGCATGGCAGCGACCGCCCCGGCCGCTGTCCCTCTTTTCCAATTGAGCCCAAAGACGAGTGGAACGAAGAAAAAGCTCGCGATGAACTTGGACTGTTCAACGACAATTGTCTGAACCGTATCGAATTTCGCCAATGCAAAGGGGATTGGCAGAAGAGACACAACAATAACAGCGAGACGTCCCACCGCAATGAGGCTCTTGTCCGAAGCATTCGGTCTAAAGAAGCGACCGTAAACATCGTGAGAAAAACTCCCTGCAACAACGACCAATATCGAGTTACAGGTCGACATAATTGCGGAAATGAGGGCCACCAGAAAGAGGGCACCTGTCACCGGGCTCAAAACTTCGAGCGCCATTACGGCACTCGCCTGATCCTCGGAGGCCAGGGCCGGAAACAAGGACCTCATGCACAGCCCGAGCAAGAGTACTGATGAACCGATGAGCGCCTGGAAAAGAAACGCCACGCCAATGGACAGCCTGACGGTCGCGACATCACGCATCGAGTAGAAACGTGTAAGCTGATAGGGAGCCGCGGCGATGCCGAGACCGAATGCCAAGGAAAAGGCCAAAATGTCCCCAGAGCCGTACCAATTCCCCGTCAACCTAGTGTCGAGTGACGTCAGTATTTGCCCCACGACGTCGAGCCCACCGGCACGGGTCAACAACAAAGGCACTGCCACAACGAGGGCCCCCGCCATCACCAGTGTTTGCAGAAACTCGACATAAGAGCTCGAACGCACGCCTCCGCTAACCGTGTAGAAAACGGTACTAACCACGATGATGCCCATGGCCATCAGCGGGGGGGTTCCAAACAAGGCGCCAAAGATCTCTCCTGCTGCTTGGTACTGGGCAGTCAAATAAATAGTGTAAGGGACGACTATTAAAACTGCCGCGAGCAGCCGGGCTTTTTCGCTACCGAATCGCACACCCACATAGTCCGGAACAGTCATCGCACCGAAGCGCCGCAATTTGGGAGCGACGAACAGGGCCGATACCAGCCATCCCAGCCAGAGCCCCGGCCATACCCACGCCCAACTAACACCCGTGGAGTAGTGTCGTCCCAAAGTCCCTACGAACGTCCCAGCACTGATCTGTGTAGCCGCCAGTACCGCACCGCCCACCCAAGGTCCGATACTCCTCCCTGCCACCAAGAAGTCCGCTTCGGTTCGGGTTAGTCGATAACTTCGGACACCAATAGCAACCACTGCCAGCATGTACACCACTAGCACAACCAAGAAGGTGCTCGAGAGACCTGCCATATCAGTCTCGCAAAACCCGTTTGTCGCCTCTCTCACCGTCCTTGCGATTGGCTCGAAACGCCCAAAGGAAGTAGCCGATCACCCATACTCCCGCATAGATAAAGAATCCGTAGAAATTCAACCCGAACCCTTCGGTCATTGCACTTCCTCCTCACCCGGCTCCGCCAGTCGTTCGCGGTATCTCATCCAAATTGCAATCGATACTGCAATGAGGAGCAAAACGAACAAATCGACACCATTGCGAGGCCACCACGCCCTCGAGCTCCGTTCCCCATACGGCACATTGACATAGGTCGGAATCCCACCCATCTCCCCCATCAGCAGGCTTTCGTGCGAGCTAAGATTCGGGAAGCTCATCCCGGTCGATCCCTGGCCCGGAGGGAGCTCGACTTCAATGACCACCGGCGAATGCGGGTCGCGCGGATCGGCGAGAGGCACAGCTAGAGGGCATCGCGCGGGCTCGTCTGTTTCGACCTCGAACGACAGTTCATAGGAAACAGAATCCTCAGGAATTGGGTCGAACCTCACCCAATAACGAGTCGCCAATCCTTGACCTTCTTTCTCGAAAGAAACGTTTCCGATATCTTGGTCTGCCTTTATTTTCCAGTTGGATATGGATTCGGAGTCGGCGAGGAACAAAAGATGCTCGATTCGTCCGTCAAATGTGGAACCCTGTGAACTGACTCGGAGAAGTTGTCGCACTTCCTTCGTACCGTCAGGTCGGAACCGGACTGTAATCCGCGCCTCTTCGAGCCAAATCCCATCCTCCCTTCCATAGGCTTGGCCTGTTCCCCACATGTGGACGGAAACAAAGGCAAGGAAGAACAAGGAGACGCGGACCGTTTCATTCATTCTCCGCAGAGTTAAAAAGTTGTTGAAGTAGACCACGATCAACTCAAGCAGAACGGGGGGTATTGATTTTCTGCTGCATGAAGAAGGTCGCTCCGCACATGGCCGTCATTATATGTGACGTATGAATTAGGAGGAAGGAGGAAGGGGGAAGGAGAATCATAAACCAACGTATCTCGCGTAGAGGCTCCTTGCCTCAGAACTGCTATCCGTTCCATGGATGATGGCCCGACCATCTTTGAACAATACGATCTCCTTGTCGCCGATCTCGAACCGCAACAGATGGGGATTGACCTTGACCTCGCCGAGCGGGCGAAGACGTTCCGCCATCTCTTCGAGAGACAAATTATGCGAAGCGGAAGGTCGCACTTGGACTGCATTGCGTCCGCAAAGGCTTACGGCTTGGGCCTCCGATTCCCCCGCCAGATAAGAAAACTCCCGCAGACCACATGCGGGACATTCCTTTCTCGGTGCGGATGGTGTGTATCGGTCGAAGGTACCCTTCCAAATATCGATCGTGAGAACGGCGTTCACGAGATCGTCTTCCTTACCTGCCAGTATCTTGAGAGCTTCCGTAACCTGATAAGCAACGACCGCCCGGACGATGGGGGCGATGATGCCGGCAGTATCACATGTCGGTGAAGTCCCCGGCGGTGGCTCCGTTTCCATGAGGCAACGCAAGCAGGGAGTCTTACCTGGGCGAACGACGATGCTCATTCCGTAGCTCCCGACACAAGCCGCGTAGATCCAAGACAAACCCTTCTCGACGCAAGCATCATTGAGCAGGAATCGTGTTTCAAAATTGTCGGTGCCATCGAGCAACAGGTCGACGTCTTCGATGAGCGCATCGACATTGTTCGAATTGAGATCTATAACCCTTTCTTCGATCTCGACGTCACTGTTGATCTGTCGCAATCTTGCTGCAGCGGCCACGGCCTTGGGCAAGCTCTGCTCCAGGCTCTTTTCGTCGAAGAGACTTTGCCTTTGGAGGTTGGTCACATCGATGTAGTCTCTGTCGATCAACCGAACATAGCCGACCCCGGCCCGGACCAGCATCTCGGACGAGACAGAACCAAGAGCCCCGACACCGACGATGGCGACACGTGAGTTTCGTATCGCTGTCTGGCCTTCCTTGCCGATCGGCGCGAAGAGAATTTGGCGGGAATAGCGTTCCATCATTGTGATTTCCTTTTTTCTATTTCCGCCCGGGCAGCTTCTTCCAACTCTTCAGGAGCCGGTTTCTCCCCGGTCCAAACTTCGGCCTGATGCACGGCTTGAACGGTCAACATCTCCAATCCGCTGATCACTCGAGCACCATACGATTTTGACTGGAGAAGCAAAGGAGTCCATTCGGGGTCATAGACCATATCGAGAACAACGGCTCCCGGCTTCACTCGGTCGACGGGCACCGGAGTATTGTCATGGTCCGCCCCCCCTCCCACCGGAGTCGCGTTAATGAGAATGTCCCAGTCGAAACGCTCGAATTCGTCCAAATGGCCGCCTTCCGCACGCACTTCTTCAGCCAGTTCCATCGCTTTGTCCTTGTTCCTCCCCAAAACCGAAACCTTGGCCCCGCGTTGAGTCAAGCCATAGGCGGCCGCCCTTGCTGCTCCCCCACTACCGACAATTACCGCTCGCTTTCCATCGATAGGGGTCCGTTTCGCGATGGGAGAGACCACTCCCTGCACATCCGTATTGAATCCAATCCATTTGTCATTTCGAACTGCGACCGTATTGACGGCACCGATCTTCTGCGCTTCCGGATCGATCTCGTCTAGAAACGGAAGAATCGCCTCCTTATGGGGACGAGTGACTGACAATCCGCGGACGCCGAGCATTTTGGCCCCATCAACGAACTGTTGGATGTCCGTTTCTTCGAAGGGCACATAGGTGGCATCGAGGCCTCTTTCCGCAATCCACGCGTTGTGCATCACAGGAGAGAGACTCTCGGTCACCGGACACCCAAGAACCCCGTAAATCTCGGTGTTCGCTCCGATAGTTCTAAATCGATATTTAGTTAGAAGCTCTTCCAATCCAAGTTGTCCTGGACCGGTAGCTGGACCACCGCCTACCGAGGCGTAGGTGAGCTTTGATTGAAACCGTGTCGCTAGAATGCGGGCCGCCACTCCGGCAGGTCCCATAGCAATAGGAACGAAACTAACGCCGTTTCGCCGGGCCGCCTCTCCTGCGTCGGCTAATTGAAAAGCATCCGCGAGTGAGCCAACCTTGACCGCTAGCTTGATAACATCGGCGCCGATTTGAATCCCTCTCTCGACGAGTGAGGGTAGATCTTCCGGCAACTTGTCGAACTCATGGAAAGAAACAATGAGCTTGGAGTCCGAGTTGCCAACCTCGAAACCCTCTTCGAGTGAGCTCAGCTCCACGTCCACATAATCAAACGAAAGCTCCATTGCAGAACGTAGAATATCCAGGCGCTCCTTCTCGGA
>JAUVQL010000146.1 GCA_030598165.1 Acidobacteriota bacterium
GCGATACAGACGGGCCGGCCGACGGATCGATCCACCAAGAAGCTCAGATAAAGCTCCTGTTTGATATTGAGACCTTCCTCGATGAGGAGCTTGCGAACTTCTTTGCCCTCGGCACCCGTCTGGGGGGTGACGAGCGTCTTACCCAGAATGTCACCGGCATGGGCTTTGACTTCATCCATGGTCTTGGCCAGTTTGACTCCGCCGGCTTTTCCTCGTCCACCGGCATGGATTTGGGCTTTCACGACGACGGGTAGGCCTAGCTCCTCGGCCGCTTCCGTTGCTTCTTCGACGGTATCGACTTTCACGCCTCGCGGTGTTCTTACGCCGAAGCCGGCAAGAAGCTTCTTAGATTGATATTCATGTAAGTTCATTCCGTTTTCCCTATCAGCTGTTCATCAGCACCACGTATAGAAGAGTGCGCTGATGCTACGATCTTCCGACCGCAGCACCAGCGCACGCTAAAAACTACTGGACTAAACTCCGATGATCCCGACGAGCTCCTTCACCGCATCGGCCGACTTTTGAAGGGCGGCACGCTCATCATTCGTTAGACTGATCTCGATGATTTGCTCGATTCCCTTGGTTCCGAGCTTCACCGGCACACCGATATAAAGCCCGTTGATCCCGTACTCGCCTTCGAGATAAGCGGCACAAGGTAGGATCTTCTTCTTGTCCTTGAGAATCGCCTCGACCATCTCCACGGAGGCTTCCGCTGGTGCGTAGTATGCCGAGCCGGTCTTCAGCAGCTTGACGATTTCTCCGCCACCCTTCCGGGTACGGTCGAAAATAGCCTCGAGCTTTTCCTCAGCAATGAGATCGGTGACCGGAATACCGGCGACGGTGGAGTACCGGCCGAGCGGCACCATCGTGTCGCCGTGGCCTCCGAGGACGAAGCAATTGATGTTCTCTACGGAGACATTGAGCTCCATGGCGATGAAGGCGCGCATCCGTGCCGAGTCGAGAATGCCTGCCATGCCAATCACGCGCTCCTTGGGGAAACCACTCACCTTGAATGCGGTTTGTACCATGGCATCCAAGGGATTCGATACGATGATCAAAATGGCGTTCGGAGACTGCGCGGCAATTTTCTCTGTAACGTCCTTGACGATCCCGTAATTCTTGTTCAAGAGGTCGTCGCGGCTCATACCGGGTTTACGAGGAAGTCCCGCGGTGATGATGACGATGTCCGAGTTGGCCGTATCTTTGTAGTCATTCGTCCCCTTGACGAACGTATCCGAGCCGAGGATCGGACAGGCCTCCAGCATGTCGAGCGCCTTACCTTGCGGCATGTCCTCGACGATGTCGATCAAGACGACATCAGCCAGTTCTTTGTTGGCAATCGCGTATGCCACCGACTCTCCGACGTGCCCTGCGCCTACAACCGTAATTTTCTTGCTCATGATTCACGCTCCTGTTCGATGTTACATGTTTTCAATGATGGCGGTGGCGAACTCGGACGTCTTGAGTTTGGTCGCCCCCTCCATTAGTCGATGAAAATCGTAAGTGACGCGCTTCTGCGCGATGGTCTTCTCCAACGCCTTCTCGATGAGATCGGCAGCCTCCACCCAATGCAGATACCGAAACATCATGACCCCGGAAAGAATGATTGATCCAGGATTGACTTGATCCTTGTCGGCGTACTTGGGTGCGGTACCGTGAGTCGCCTCGAAGATGGCGTGTCCGGTGTCATAGTTGATGTTTCCGCCAGGTGCAATGCCGATGCCGCCCACTTGGGCCGCCAGCGCGTCAGAGATGTAGTCACCGTTCAGGTTCATCGTGGCGATGATGTCGAACTCCTTGGCCCGCGTCAGAACCTGCTGCAAGGTGATGTCCGCGATGGTGTCACGGACGAGGATCTTGTCTTTCCACTTGCCGCTTCCGTGACTCTCCCAGATTGCGCTCAAGCAATCCTCGACGTCTTTACAAACCTCCGCCTTTCGGTCATCGGTCATCATGTCATACCCGGGCTCGATGGCACGGGCGTTGTCCTCGAGGGAGATATCGGGATTGGCTTCTTTGTTCCCGAGGATCCAGCTTTCCCGCTGACTCACCGTCTCTTGCCGAAACTTCTTGGCCGCCAGAGCGTATCCCCAATCACGAAAAGCGCCTTCGGTGAATTTCATGATGTTGCCCTTGTGAACCAGCGTGACGGATCGACGGTTGTTGTCGAGAGCATAACGTATGGCTGCCGCAACCAATCGTTCGGTTCCTTCGCGACTTACCGGCTTGATACCGATGCCGCTCGTCTCTGGAAAACGGATCTTCTTGACTCCCATTTCATCTTGCAAGAATGAAATGACCTTCTTCACCTCGGGAGTTTCCGCCGCGTACTCGACTCCGGCGTAGATGTCTTCGGTGTTCTCTCGGAAGATGACCATATCCACATCTTCCGGCCTTTTGACGGGGCTTGGGACACCAGCGTAGTGCTTGACGGGTCGAAGACAAACGTACAAATCCAGAATCTGCCTAAGCGCCACATTCAATGAGCGGATACCTCCGCCTACCGGCGTCGTGAGCGGTCCCTTGATTCCGACCAGATACTTCCTGAACCCGTCCAGCGTCTCGTCGGGCAGCCAATTATTCGTTGCATTAAAAGCCTTTTCGCCTGCCAGCACCTCGTGCCAGACCATCTTCCTCTGTCCACCGAAGGCCTTCTCCACCGCCGCGTCGAAAACCCGTTGACTCGCGCGCCAGATATCCCGTCCCGTCCCGTCACCCTCGATAAAGGGGATGACAGGATTGTCGGGAACGTCAAGCTTCCCGCCTTTAATCTCGATGCGACCGCCTTTGGGCGGCTGTTTTGTGCTCATGGTCATCTAATCTCCTTCTCTGGGTGGTGGCTATCTGGGCGTTTCAAAGAGAAAACTACCGAAATGATCCGGCAGAAGGCTGGCCTGGTTTGCGGACCTGTTAGTGAAACACAATTGAGGAGGCGTTTCAAATTTCAGGAGGGGAAATTTCCAGGTAGGTCCAGAGATCCTGCCCGACGCGGGACTCGAAAACCGCGGTCATCGACTGAATTCCGCCAACTCCTTCATCTTGAAGGATTCGCTCCACGCGATGCATGGGGAAGAACACCGTCGACAAGCCCATCGAGGCCTCGCCCCGGACTATCTCACGACTCCAATCGTCGAAGGAGCTCAAATCGATGCCGCGCAAGGTCACACCGCTCACATCGAGAGTTAGGAGGACCCCCCAAAGCCTCTCTTTTGGACTTTGCAGACTGACGACGACGGCTGTGTGTTTTTGCATTCTCTATTGAGTATCAGCTTCTAAGCTCTAGGGCACAAAACAACCGCCACCGCGGATTACGGTTTGAGTTTTTCGTTGAGATTCCGCTCAACCCCCGCAGGAACCAGTCCCTTCACGGACCCTCCCAGCATGGCCACTTCTTTGATGAGGCGCGAGCTCACATAGGAGTATTCCTCCGCCGGCATCATGAAGACCGTCTCAATCGTGGGAGCAAGACGACGATTCATTAGGGCCATTTGGAACTCATACTCGAAGTCCGAGATAGCTCGGACACCCCGAACGATCGCGGTCGCCCCCTTCGATAGGGCGTAGTCCACCAGCAACCCGGTGAAGGCATCGGCTCTGACATTCGGTCGATCCGAAAAGGTCTCGCGGATCATATCGAGTCTTTCGTTGACCGAGAAAAGAGCTTTCTTGTCGATGTTCTCGAGAACGGCAACGACCACTTCGTCGAATATCGTACCGCCCCTGACAATAATATCTACGTGTCCACAGGTGAGGGGGTCGAAGGACCCAGGATAAATTGCGATTCTTGCATTACTCATGGGAGTTAGGCGCAGTCTAGCACCCGCCTTCGCCCCATGTAAAATCAAGTAGGCTACGGCGAGGCAGGTCCGCCTTCGTCCTATGCCACCCCGTGACATCGGCGAGGCAAGCGGCGGACCAGCTACGGGAATCAGTCCTGTCCTTCTTCCTGACGATAAAACGTCAAGCAACTTTCTCCGGCCCGAACCTCACGGAATCGCCGAAGATTCCCATAAGCATCATGAAGCTCGCACTTGTGATGGTGCTCGATGATGGCAAGCCCTTCTGGTGCGACGATTGAGGTTTCGTCGAGCCGCGTCATGACGGCTTCGTAAACTCCAGCATCATAGGGAGGATCGAGTAGTACGATATGGACCAATTCGTATCGCTGGGAGAGATGGTGAAGCGCCTTTGTCGCCTCACCCTGCAAAACCTCCGCCTGATCGGCAACGCCGAGTTTCTCGAGGTTGCTCTCGATAGCAGCTACAGCAGATTTCCGACGTTCCACGAAGACAACATGTGAGGCCCCGCGCGAGATCGCCTCCAAACCAAGAGCACCTGCTCCCGCGAAGAGGTCCAACACAACAGCCCCCGGCAGGTCGGCTGCGATGATATCGA
>JAUVQL010000133.1 GCA_030598165.1 Acidobacteriota bacterium
ACCGTGCCCATTCCCCCGCGTCCGAGCTTTCTTACGACC
Organism: Acidobacteriota bacterium; assembly: GCA_030598165.1. The sequence goes on from JAUVQL010000133.1 coordinate 40, forward strand.
TTAAATTTGTCGAAAGGAATCGCAGATATTTCCATGATTCTATGATCTCGAAATGCTTCGACTATTGGCTAGTGCCAAAAAACGGAGGATAGGAGCCTATATCAATCGTCGTGAAGCGACAGAAGAACCGTCGTTATGTTGTCTTCTCCACCTGAATGATTGGCCGCATCGACTAGACCTGCAAGCGCACGCTGCTTATCCTGCCCATCCGTCAGGATGATTTTGAGGATCTCCTCATCATCCAGCATAGATGTGAGCCCGTCCGAGCATAGCAGCAGGAGGTCCATGGCTTGGAGCTGCAGAGTCTGCATGTCCACTTCCAGTTCCTCCTTCCCCCCGAGAGCCCGAGTGACGACATTTCGTAACGGATGAGTGCGGGCCTGTTCGACTTCCATGACGCCCGAAAGAACCTGTTCGTTGACCCACGAGTGATCATCCGTCAAACACTCAATTTGACCTTCCCGGATCAAATACAACCGGCTGTCTCCCACGTGGGCGATATCCGCTTGGTCATCGCCAATCAAGGTTGCAACGACGGTAGTCGCCATGCCCTCGTATTCCGCCTCCAATCGAGTCTTTTCGAGAACCCTACGATTTGCGAAACGAATGGACGTCTTCAGACGATTGCCGTTGAAAGACAAATTCTCGTCGAGGCCATAGGGCCAGGTTTGATCCTGGCTGTCACCCGTCAGCTTTATGAACTCTTCGATCGTGAGAACAGCCACTTCGGAAGCGACTTCGCCGGCGGCATGCCCCCCCATACCGTCGGCTACGACGTACAAACCCTGTTCGTCATCGGCGCAGTAATTGTCCTCGTTGGTTTTTCGTTTGCGCCCAATGTCCGAGACACACTCGGACTCGACTCGCATATCGGTTGCCCTACCTCCCCTCACCTATTTTTTGGACCGCTTTGCGGCTGCCGTCGACTGTGACAGCAACATTTGCAGCTCCGGATCTTTTGGAATCGCCTTCAAACCCCTCTCATAAATCCGAGATGCCCTCGTATGTAACCCCAAACTGGCGTACAACTCTCCGAGCTCCAAATAGCCTTCTCGTGTGTCCGGGAATTTCGCGATGACTTCTTCGAACAATTCCGCAGCCTGCTTTTGCTTCGAACGGTCCTTTCCAAGCAGGCGAGCCACCCCCAGCTTGTAGGTGGGGTTGTTTGGATCCACCTGCACGGCCTCATAATAGTACTTCAAGGCCTCGTCATATTGGCGAGTCTGTTCCCGGTATTTTCCGTCCTTATAGTGCTGTTTGGCTCTTTCCCCGGCTGGTTTCTTTTTCCACTCTTCCTCTTCGTCATATTTACGCCTCCGCTCCTCATCCCGTAGAAGATTGAACGCTTCGTTGATGAGCTGGAACCGCTGAGCTGCTTCGTTTCGCTCCACCCCACCCTTGAAACGGTCGGGGTGTTTCTCCCGCGCGAGCTTCAGATAAGCGGTTTTGATATCCGCTTGCGAGGCCGTTTTTGGTACACCTAGTATCGAATACTTATCGTCTGCCATGGTTCATTATCTGTTCTTACCGGTGAGTTTTGTAGCCTGTCGTCGCACTTGCTCCGGTACGTTACGATCTTTGGACAGCCGCTTCAGGTCCATCGAAGACAAGCGGCTAATGTGCTTCATCGATATCTCTATAGGTGTCAAAGGATTCTTCACCAGCTCATGACAAATTTTGTATTTTCGAGTCCATTCCCTCTTCCCTCCGACTTGTCTCAAGACTTCGGGAGAGACGTTTCTCAACGAAGAAATGGCTTCGATATCTCCGGTGGTCAACTTGGGGGACGACATAACAGCAGAGTAGACGACACGGTTCCTATCCCGAACGAGAATCATCCTTATCTCCCGATCTCCCTTGAGCGCTTCCACCATCTTTTCCGCCGGAGTCATCCCCACCAGCTTCTGATAGGCCGAAAATTTTTCGCGCTTCTCCGCCTCGGTTAGCTCGCCGTCGTCTAGGTCGCCCCCATATTGTTCCATGGCCTGCTCGACGTTGACGGGCGGAGGCGCTTCGTCTTCAGGTGGACCTTCGTCGAGATCCATGAGGACTTCTGGAGCCATCTGCCCGGCTTCGACCGCGGGCTGCGCCGTTTCCCCTATCTTGAAATCATGTTTCATCTCATTGATGCGGCGACGTTGATCGGAGCTCAACGCATCGTTTGCTTCCAACGCTTCGATAAGGGACGGATGGCGTAGGAGTCGCGTCTGATTGATAACGACGAACTCCAGGAAATCGAAGGACATTCGAGGGACCATCTCTTGAACGGTCTGGTCCTCCGTTGACGGATTCTGGATGATGGCTTGCATCAAATCAGGTACATCAGTTCGTAATCCAAAGAAATGCAAGGCCTTCGGATTGGTGCCACGCTCGCTCAAAACCCCCGATAAATCTTCCGGAGATACGTCCATCAAGCTGGCTTCAGCCTTGCCACGAATCTCTTCGTCGCGGTCGCGAGTCAGCAAAAAAAGGAGCTCCACTTGATCGCCCGGCGTGAGCGGTAACACCGCCGAGGCGGCCGTTAGCCTCACGTCACGAGATACTCCACCTTTGCGAAACTGCTCAACCAGTGGTGATGCCATTCGAAATCAGTCTCTTTTCATCAACCTTCAGACGGCCCTTCAGAAACCGGAACCACATCGGTCTCCTCCGAGAGAATGAACTCCCCCAAGTTCTCAGACGTTATCAAAACATCTTTCCTCACCTGGCCAGGTCGGCCGAGGGAGACGCCTGGACGTTCGTTGAGCCAAATTGAGACTCCTCCCGCATTACCGAGCCACAAGCGCAACTCCACTTCGGCTTGAATCTTCTTCTCGAATCCTCGAAGCATGAGTCCTTGAGCCGCAATCTCTCCGTCGGCTCGCACTTCCAGCCAACAGGGCTCATCCACTTTGATGATGAGTCTTAGAGCAAGCTCCTCCGCCGGTGCCTCGTCTATTTCAGCTCGAATCACCGGTCCCGATGCCGGTGCCGCTTCGTTTCGAATCACCGGGCTCGCAGCGGCAGCCGTGACCTGTTGGCTCATCTCTTCCGGTGGTGTGCCAGAGCGCGGCGGGGGCATTCCCGGTGTTCCTACGACGGGCCACACCATCATCGCCGCCCCACTCAGACCCAAGACGGCAACGATCAATGCTAACCATTTCTTCGCTCGGGTTCCTGCTGGGTTCTCGACACGGCCAGGCTCGACATGTGGGAACTGAGACGTTACTGTATCAGCTGCAGACCTAAACTCATAAGTAGCCAGGATGCGATCCGCATCTAGGCCAAGATATTGGGCATATGCCTTCAGGCTGGCGCGGCGATAGAACGCCCCTGGAATGACCTCCATTCGGTCAGCGTCGATCGCCTCGAGGATACGGATACCGATTTTGGTCTCGTCGGCAATTTCCTCCAGACTGATCCCGCGGAGCTCTCGCTCGCGTCTTAGCTCTTCACCCACGGAGGGCATAATTCAAACCTGTCAACAATGGATACGTACCTATTCATTTTTGGCTGGACCCTAAGGGCCCAACCAAGAATAACTTCCCATTTTGGGACGCCGATAAGCACCCAATCTTTGGCTACAAAAACGTCCCTTGCGAACTAAGTCATTTTGTCAGAAGCGGTTCCCCCTGTCAATGAAGCGAGAGGGGCTCCTCGCGAGCAGCTGACTGGCCCTGACCATAACGACCTTCGGAAGTGCTTCGGATGAGACGAGCTTCTCGACCTCCCGCCTCGGAAGCGAGCCCAACAAGGTGAGCGCTGCATGAACCGGTGTTCTGGGATTCTTGACGAGGGCCATTCTTACCGGATATCTCGAAGACCAACGCTCGCTCCGGGCTAGGACTCGGAGCACCTCGGAGGAAATGGCGGGGCGTTCCGCCAGCCCGACGACATCGGCCTCTCTCAACCGAGGATTCATGAGTAAGGCATCGATCACACGCGGTTGAGCCTCTTCGAGTAACTGGGAAACGATGCGGGTCGGCGCCGAACGAGCCAGCGAAATCTTCTCTCCCAACTCCATCTTCGACAGTTTGGCTACCAAATGACCCTCTGCCGCGATCCTCACCGGCATCGAGAGACAAAAATTGGTGGAGGTACGAAGGTGCTCTTTCCAAAAGAGCAGACTCATGAGCCGCAGCGCCAAAGTCTTGGGTGTCTTGGGATGGTTCACGATGGCAGCCTTAACGGTGTAGCGCCCATTCCACCGCTCGTTGCGGGCAAGGGCCTCGATGGCGGCACTTGGTAAATTCCTATTCCTGAGCGCAGCCAAAACGTGGGCCTCCTCGGTGTCGGGATGCTCCAACAACATCACCATCTCGGCCGCGTTGAAGTCGGGCCCAATATTGTTGAGGAGATCGTGTAGATCCATGGGAATTCAAGAACCAAGAATCAAGTAACTCGAGACTATCCGGAATTTAACGCCAAGGCGCCAAGACGCGGAGACGCAAAGAAGAGAAGCCACACGATCAAATTTTGGTGGAGTAACCGGTCTTCTCTGCGACTCTGCGCCTTTGCGTCTTTGCGTTAATTTCTTTTACCTAAGGGCGGTTTTCGTGGGTCACGAATGCTGGGGACTCCGAGCTGTCTTTCTCTTGGGGAGATTCAGTC
>JAUVQL010000002.1 GCA_030598165.1 Acidobacteriota bacterium
CCGCGGTGATTTTTTTTCATGGCGGATCGCGCCGGCAGATGCTCTTGGGCTGGCACTATATGGGCTACTATCACAACACCTACGCGCTCAACCAGTACCTGGCCAGCCGCGGGTATGTGGCGCTCTCCGTCAACTACCGTAGTGGCATCGGTTACGGATTGGAGTTTAGAGAAGCTTTGAATTACGGAGCGACGGGAGCCAGTGAATTCAATGATGTCTTGGGTGCGGGCCTCTATTTGCAGACTCGTTCTGATGTCGATCCAAAGCGGATCGGACTTTGGGGAGGCTCCTACGGTGGCTACCTCACGGCGATGGGACTGGCGCGGGCGTCGGATCTATTCGCAGCGGGAGTCGATATCCATGGCGTGCACGATTGGAACCAAGTGATCCGCAACTTCGTGCCCTCATACGATCCCGTGAAACGACAGGAAATGGCGAAGCTCGCTTACGACTCCTCGCCCATGGCCTCCGTTGCCACGTGGCGATCGCCAGTGCTCCTGATCCACGGAGATGATGACCGCAACGTACCCTTTAGCGAAAGTGTTGATCTAGCGGAGCAGCTTAGGAATCAAGGTGTCGTGCTCGAGCACCTCGTTTTTCCGGATGAGGTACATAGTTTTCTGACCTATGCTCATTGGCTCGAAGTCTTCCAGGCCGCCGTCGATTTCTTTGACCGCCATCTCAAGAAGCTGCCATAACATGATTCATCGTATCGAAGCGCTGAGCTATCGAAGTCTTCGGGACCTTTCCACCCGTCTCGGAGGGCTTCAGATCCTTGTTGGTCCCAACGAGAGCGGCAAGACGGCATTTCTTGATGTCCCCTCTTTTCTTGGGCGGCTCGTCACTGACGGACTGGATGCAGCCGTCAGTGAGCGTACCGACGATATCCGAGATCTTCTGTGGCAGAAAAAGGGCGAACGGGTGGAGCTCGCTGTCGAGGTCAAAATCCTCGAGGAAAAGAAACGGCTCTTGCCGGAGCATGAGTTCGATCTCATCCGCTACGAAGTTGCTTTAGGTATCAATTCTGAGACTGGCGAGCCGGAGATCGAAGCGGAGAGAGTACTGCTCAAAGAACTCGAAGCACGTCAACCGGAGGAGCGTGAGTTTTTCCCCTTCGATAGCCCGGCGCGAAAAACGATCCTGACCCCCAAGGTCAGCGGCGTGCGTACCGTAGTCAACAAATCTTCAGGGAAGAAGGACAACTACTACTCGGAGGTTTACCACGAGCCCGGCAAGGGTTGGGTCATGCCGTTTCAACTGGGACCGAGGAAATCGGCACTGGGCAACCTTCCCGAGGACGAGTCCAAGTTCCCGGTGACAACTTGGTTCAAGCAGCTTCTTTCGAATGGCATTCAGAAGTTTGCCCTCGATTCGTCTCGTTTGCACAAGCCCTCAGCTCCGGTGCAGCCGGTCGAGATGAACATGGATGGCTCCAACTTACCGTGGGTGATTAGCCATCTCGAGAATGCGTACCCCGAAGCCTTCCATGCGTGGATCGAAAACACGAAAAAGGCGCTGCCCGATATCGACGGTGTCCGTATCGAGGAACGTCCTGCTGATCGACATCGCTATATCATCATCAAGTACAAGAGTGGACTGGAGGTCCCATCTTGGGGTGCATCTACGGGGACGCTCCGGCTCTTGGCTTTGACCCTTCCTGCGTTCATTCCTAATTTTTCGGGAATCTACTTTCTCGAAGAACCGGAGAACGGCTTACACCCTCGCGCCGTCCGCACGTTTTTCCAGTCGATGTGCCGAGTACAGAATGCCCAGATCCTCATCGCCACTTACTCGCCGGTGATTCTTAGCGAAGCTGAGCCAGGTCATGTCATTTGCTTTGCCAAGACCGAAGGTGGTGCTACCGATGTGATTTCGGGAAGCGAGCATCCCACGCTTCGTCAGTGGCGTGGAGAGAAAAACCTTGGGCTGTTGTTCGTCGACGGTATCCTCGGCTCCTAGCGGTTTCCGGGTAAGAAATCAGGAAATCAAGAATTCAAGAAATCAAGAATCCAGCCATTCGAGACTTTTCGGAATTAACGCCAAGGCGCCAAGACGCGGAGACGCCAAGAAGACAGGCCACACTACTAGATCCTGGTGGAGTTACTTGGTCTTCTTTGCGCCTTTGCGGCTTCGCGACTTTGCGTTAAATTCTTCTAGTTGCGTTCATTTGCGGCTTCTCCTTTCTACTTCCTCCTTTCTCCTGAATTCTGTCTTTGTGGGGAGATCCCACTGTGGGTTGTTTTAGGGTACCTGCGGGAGTTTTCCTACTGTCTTCGCTCTTTTCGACTCCGTAAGTAGCTAATAATCCAAGGCCTTTCTTTTTGGGCGGGTTGGCTTGTCTTTTGCAGGTTTAAGGCGGATCGGTTCTTCACGGAAGTAAATGGTAGAAATGAGAGAACGAAACGAGAACCTGCGAAAGACGGAATCGAAGCGATGTTTCGATAATCCGTCGTCGTTATGTGAATGCCACAGCCCCCCCAAATCCTGTGGTACTGCTGCGACAAGGTCAGCTCGTCTGGAAAGGGGGGGCAAATGCTTAAGCGAGTGATTGGTGTGGCTGTCCTTGGCTTACTGGTCCTTGCGTTTACCGTCGTCCAGGCCACCGAGACCGTGAATGCCTGTTGGAAAAAGGACAATAGTCTGGTCGGTTGGTGGAAATTCGATGAAGGCGTTGGAACTTTTGTCGGGGACAGTAGCGGTCTCGGTAACGATGGAAATCTACACGGTGACGCCGCTTTCACGACTGATTCGCTGATGGGTAGTGCTGCCGATCTGTACGGCTCGTCGGGATCTGTCCGTATTCCTCATGATTCCAGCCTGGAACCCGCCATTGGAAGCATCGAGGTGTGGGTCAAATTCGCCTTTGCCCACGACGCGGACATCATCATGAAGACGACAACCCACATGATCCGCAGTGGACGATCCGGCGCCTTCTCCGTCTATGGAATGCGAGTCCGCGTGAATGGGGGCGTGACGGCCTTCATTGCCAATGACGATCCTGCTTATGCTCCGCCGAATCACTGGACCTCTGTATATAGCCCGGAGGGATTGGTCGTCCCCGGACAATGGCACCATCTAGTCATGAAGTGGGACGGGTCCGAATTGGCCCTCTTTGTCGATGGGACTCAGCAAGCTTCGGCGAGCTACCTTCCCATTCCTGGGTCTGGATTGAGTTACTTCAGTAACCAAAGTGACTTTGGTCTCGGCATTGGGACGCAGTGGGCTTCAAGCGGTGACCGCGAGTTCATTGGACAACTCGATGAAGTTCGCATCTTTTCCCGAGTGCTTTCCAGTGACGAGATCGAGGCGAGCTACCAGGCCCGTGGTGGTAATTACGCCCATAAGTTCAAGAAGGCCAAAAAGGTCAAGAAAGCCAAGACTCGGCAAAACAAAAACGGAAAGTGGAATAACGGCAAAACCACAAAGCATAGCTATCGTTGGAAGTGGAAGAAATAGGCGTTTTCAGTTTTAGCCCTCCCTTGAAGACCCGCGCCGCGCCGCCGACGAAGGCGGCCGGCGCTGTCTTTTTGGGCCTCGTTTGACGTCGGATTTCTTGGGGTTTAACATATTGAGTGTAAGGTCTTTCAACCAAAAATCTAGAATGTTTTTCGACGTCGCCCGGCGAGCGTTGTCTCGTGCTTTTGTCGATTCGTCTTTGAACGGTGGCACAAGTGACATCTGAAACGTCCTCGGACATCCGCGGTACTTACGCGACCGAGCCGGAATTCCATCTGCGCGACTACTGGTATCTGTTGCTCAAGCGTCGGTGGGTCATGGCGGCGGTTGGTGTCGTGACACTCTCATTGACGGCTGTTTGCAGCTTCGTGCAGACTCCCCTTTACAAAGCAACGAGTCTGATCGAGATCAACAGGGGAAAGGTCAACCTTGGTCAAGCCGCGCTGGTGGAAGATCGCCTGCCCGGAATCATGGAGTTCTACCCCACCCAGAAACGCATACTGGCCAGCCGGACTTTGGCGCATCGGACGGCTACCGCGCTCCGGCTTTGGGAGCATCCCGCGTTCAGGAGTGCGGAGACAGCCAGTCTAATAAATGAGGAAGAGGTCAAAGAAAGAGTGGCATCCTCCGTGAGGGAGATGCTCGTAGTATCGTACCTACGAAATACCCAGTTATTGGAAGTGAGTTTCGTTACGCCAGATCCTGTGCTATCCGCGGAGCTTGCCAACGTACTCGTTCGTCAATACATGCTTTTTTCTTCCGAGGCGGACCTAGGTGTCGCCAAGAACACGAGCTCCTTCCTTCGTGATCAAATCCAGAAACTGCAACAGGATATTCAGAAAAAGGAAGCCTTGTTGCAGGAATATAGCAAGAGCAAAGATATTGTAATGGTCGGCCAGAACGAGAACATCGTGGTTCAGCATTTGCAGGATCTCAGTCGCCGGCTCGCGGATACCCAAGCCGAGCGTGCTCAAGCCGAGGCGAGATACCGAAGCATGCAAAACGTGACAGCTCACTCGATTCAGGAAGTGCTCGACAATCGGACCGTCCAAGACATGAGGCGGCAGCTTGCTTCACTTCAGAAGCAGTACGACGAGCTCTCCGCCAAGTTCAAAGATGATTGGCCGGACATGATTCGAACTCGAAATGCGATAGAGGAGCTCCGGCAGCGGATCGATGTCGAAACGAATGATGTAGCGCAAAAAGCTGTTGCCAATGCCCGCGTCGTCTATCAAGCGGCTCTCGGAGAGGAACGGCTTCTCAAAGAAGAGCTGGAGAAGCAAAAGGGCGAAGCCCAGGGGCTGAATCATCTCGCGGCGGACTACAACAGCGTCAAGGCTGAATTGGACAACCAGAGAGAGATGCTCCGACAACTTCTTCGAAGAAAAAGCGAGACCGGCTTAACGGCCGAGCTTGGTGAAACGCAGCCGGTCAACGTGCGGATTGTTGAAGAGGCGGTTGTCCCGAGGTGGCGTTTCAAGCCGAACATTGTGAAGAATCTCGTTTTGGGTGCTGTGGTGGCGCTCTTCCTTGCGCTGGGGCTGGCCTTCTTTCTCGATTATTGGGACACATCGATCTATACCATCGAAGATCTCAAGCGTGATGTGTCCATTCCCTATCTGGGAATGATTCCAAAAATGAAGACGAACAGCCCTGCCGCGCGTGGTCTACTTCCGAGCGGCAATGGACGGAAGGCACTTCCTGGTCCTCGTGGGGTCCAGGGACGCTCAGCGCCGGGCTCTGAAGCAAGGCCGTTACCGACAGTGAGATCAGGTGGGCCTCAGTCGGTCGAGCAATCCATTATCCGAGAACGTTTCAAGTTTCTGAGGGGAGCGCTGCTGCTCTCGAACGCGGGCGGTGCACCCAAAACGGTTCTCGTCACGAGTCCCCACAAGAATGCCGGTAAGACTTTTGTCGTTTCCAACTTGGCTGCTTCTCTAGCGGAAATGCAGAAAAAAGTACTATTAGTCGATGCCGATCTCAGAAATCCACACCTTCATCGCGTGTTTGGAATCAGGAATCGCGTCGGCTTGACCAACGTGCTCACCGGCCAGCTATCGTTCCAAGATGGCTGCATTCTCAAAACGGGTGTGCCCAACCTTTTCGTTCTTTTGGCGGGGCCGCTGAGTCCCACTCCAGCGGAGCTCCTGGACTCTGCGGCAATGCAGCAAGCTCTCGAGAGCACTCAACAACATTTTGATTTCGTACTCGTCGATTCAGCTCCACTTCTGCCCGTCATCGATACTCATGTGCTGACGTCACGTTGCGACGCGGTCGTACTCGTCACACGCAGTGGACAAACCACTCGCCCGGCCGTCAAACAAAGTGCCGAGCTCATAGGAAAGGCGAGGGGCAAAATCACCGGCATTGTTCTGAATGACATCGATCTCGGGGATTGGGCACAGAACTACTATTACGGTCACTACACTTACGAGTACGGAACCTACCCTAGTGAGGCGAAAGCTGCCTCTCTCAGAGGGTAGGCCGTCAACGGCGAACCGTCCAGGTTCGATCACTCACCGCTTGAGGTCGTGGCCACACCTCTGTCGTCAATCCAAAGTTGAACAAGAAGCGATCCTTGTCGAAGGCGGGAAAATTGGAATCTCGGATCAGGTAGCTGGAGCCCACGCGAAGGATGAGGGTCGGAGTCAAGTGATAGTTTACGCTGAGCGAGTAGATTTGAAAGCGGTCATCCACCAACTCCTCAACGGATTGTCCTTCGGCATTGGTGAAACTGATAGGGCGAGCGTAGTCATTTGTGCCAAGGACTGCGCCGGGGCGAACAAAAAGCTTGGCTGCTAGAAAGACATCCAAAAAACCTCCATATCGATTCTCGATGAAGAACCAGTTGTTTTGCAGGACCGAGGGTTCCGCATCTCGAGAGTAGAGTCCACGAATTCTCATTCGACGACCCAGACGAGTTCGAACGTCGACCGAGCCGACGAGGCCGTTGTAATCCGCCTGCGATTGATATTTGGGTCGTATCCGTTTGTATCCGACGACGCCCAAGCCGCTCATTTGACCGATAGGAGAGAAAGAAAACCCACCGACCGCGCCTATGGCTGTGCCGTCGCGCTCGGGATCGTCGTCCACGTAATCCAAGACTTCGTACAAACCTTCGAAGACCAAATCGGTCTTCGCCGATAGATGCCGCGTGAACCGCAGAACGTAAGAGTCCAGGTCTCGGTTCAGAAAGCTTCTAATCTCTTCTTCTTCATCCTCATCTTCCTTCAGGCGATACCTTGCGTGTTCGTAGAGAAACGTCAATTCCTGGCGCCAACCGAGCGCAACGCCAAGACTCGCGTTGAATTGGTTCGACCGCTGATCGAACGGAAAATCGAACTCGGTGGTGGGTCTCACCTTGTCTTCCCTGAACTCATTTTGAATCCGCAAAATGATGTTCTTCCCTCCCACTGCGCCTCCCAGTCGTGTCAAAGGGAAGATACCTCGAAGCTGCTCTAGATCTTTGTAATAGAGGAAGTGGAGCTCTTGGTAGAGATCAAGAAGAGCGGAGTTCCTCATTGGCACCACGGCCCGAATCCCCGGTGCCGCCCGGAATAGACTGTCCTCGACCGGGGTGATGGGAGAAGAAAGACTATTGGAATCGTATCCGGCACCAATGAGAAGGGTTGGCGTAAAGCGAAAAGCCCCAGCTCGCCATTTGCTTTGCTCCAGGGCTTCGTCGATTTCCCTCTGGATGAGATTGATCCGTTCTTCCTCTACCTCACCACTTTGTTGGGCCACGACGGAAGTATTTGTCGCGGAGAGACAAATCGAGACAAAAAGGGCGACTCGAAACTGTTTCATGGCAAAGGCTCCAGCGGAGCGAAGGAAAGGTTTTTTTCGCCGTTTGTGGGCAATACGCGCAATAAACTTCCCACGGTAGCATGGCGAAATACTTCTCCTATCAACTCGCGATGCCAATCGAAGTCCGCCTTGTCTTGGATGAGCTTCGCGATGCCATCCTTGCTCGCCAGCGAGACCAAACGATCTAGCATCGAATCGCTGGCGAACTTGAATGCGCGCCGGAGTTTGAGTCCGACGCAGATCTCGTCCTCGAGAAGCCTACGCCACTTTTTTTCGTAATCGCTCAGTCGACGCTGGTCCAATTGATCATCGTCGAGCGCTTTGTCGAGGACCTCCGCAGCCAAACCGGCAGTCAGCATTCCGTAGTAGATACCCCCGCAAGTGGTTGCTTTGATGTGTCCGGCAGCCTCTCCGACGACGACGAGCCGGTCTCCATAGCTCCTAGGAAGAAATCCCAGGGGTAAGATGCTGCACATAATCGGCCCCGGCTCTCCACGAATCCGCGAGAGCACATCCGGCCTTTCGAGAAATCGGCGTAGGTGCTGGGGACCATCGCAATCGGACAGTAGACCGACCTTTGCGGTGCCGTCACCCAAAGGAATCGACCAGGCAAAGCCTTCCGGAGCCCAGCGCCTTCCCAAGTAAACCTCCACCGACGAGGCCTCGAAGGGAACGACGGTTTGCGCTCCAAGGAGATGGTTCGAAAACGTTCCCCAACCAAGCTTTTGGAGAAGGGGGACACCGGCACCCGTGGCAAGAATGACGGCGCGGGAACTAATCTCCACAAGATCAGATTCGGGAGTTTGCGCCCGGACGATCATCCTATCCGAGCTCGACTCGATGTCGCTTACCCGGTGCTGGAGCAGTAGCTGAGCGCCTGCTTCCGACGCTCGGTGACCGAGGATTTGATCGAACTGGGAGCGGTCTACGGCATAGGCCAAGACGCGAGGTGCGAGGAATCTCCAATGCAAACCACCTGGCGAGTGGAAGTCGAAGGACTGAATCGCATGTCGTATGAGACCTGGAGGAAGTTGATAGCCATGAAAAGCCTCGCTGCTGATGACGCCACTGCAATTGACGGATGCGCCGATTTGGCCATGCTCTTCGAGCATACCGACGCGCCAGCCGGCGCGAGCTAACTGGCTCGCGGCAGTACAACCGGATGGCCCGGCCCCCACAACTAAAACATCAAAATCCATCGTGTTCTCGAATGCTTGAAATTGAAATATAGCCGCACATAAACGCACATTAACGCGACTAAGAGCTAATCAATCCAATGCTTTTTTTCAATTTGCGTTCATTTGCGCCTTGCCCTTGAAAAAAAAATGCGAAGTCGCCATTCTTGAGTACTCGAGTTCTTGGGTCCTTGAGTTCTTGATTTTAAAACTTCTTGTCCCTTGTCTCCCATTTGCCGCGAAAAGTGATCCAGAAAGAGACCGCGATGAGCCGCAAGTCCAGACAAAAGCTTTGTTTTCTCACGTAGATGAGATCATATCGGAACTTGCTTCGTCGTGGTATGTCGCGGGGGGCATAAACTTGAGCGATGCCGGTCAATCCTGGTCGTACCTTGTGTCGCCTCTCGAAACCGGGTATATCTACGAGTGCCACGCACTCGCCGGTCCCATCGAGCTCGATCTCGTGGGAAGCTAGTGCCCTGGGTCCAACGAAGCTCATGTCTCCCTTGAAAATATTCCAAAGTTGGGGAAGCTCATCCATCGCAGTGGCTCTCACGAGCCGTCCCACTCGAGTCACCCGAGGGTCTTTTTCTTGTGCTTGAATAGGACCGAATTTTTTGTCGGCATCAGGAACCATGGATCGGAACTTCCAGCTCTTGAAGTGTCGGCCGTCAAGTCCCACACGAGCCTGCCCAAAAAACACAGACCCCCCGTCTTCGAGTTTGATGGCACCGGATATTACCGCCCACAATGGCAACGAGCCGAGGAGTCCTATGCCAGACAACAGAATGTCGAAAGCCCGTTTGAGAAACGTCGAGGGACGATGGGATGCGTTCGGTTTGGAAAGCGTGAGCTCTCGGAAGAGCTCGTGATAGGCTCCAACTTGTTTATGTCGGTCGAATTGGAGGCCGGCACGACGCGCGTTGTCTCCCAATCTTTGAGCGAGGTCTCGGTCCCGAAAAAGGTGCAGGATCTTCCGAGCGAGGTCCTCGGCGTTGCCGGGATCCGCCATCATTCCGCAGTCGAATTCTTTCGTGATGGTCGCTACTTCACATTCAGGCTCGACGGCAGCGACGTAGGGTTTGCCCGCGGCCAAAATTCCGTAGAGCTTGCTTGGGACGATGAAGCCCGCAAGTCCCGGCTTTAGGGAAATGACGAATATGTCGGCGGATGCGAAGGCTTCGTTGAGACCGTTCTTGGGCTGATATGGGAGAAATCTCACGTTCGAGAGCCCCCTCGTTTTCGCTTCCGCCTCCAAGGCGGCTCGTTTTACACCGTCCCCGACGATAACGATGTTGAGGTCCAGATGCTCTTTCAGTTGGTCCGCTGCATCGATGAGAACGTCGAGGTTTTGCGAGAGTCCCATGTTGCCGGAATGCATGACGATGAAAGATTTCGCGAGATCGTGAGTGAGTGAGAAAGAATTTTCTTTGAGTCCGGGCTGAATAGCCGAGCAATCCGCCCAGTTGTGGATTACTTTTATTTTTCTCGGTTCGGCGCCCTTGCTTTCCACGAGCCGCCTTCGCATGGTTTCGCCGAGGGCGATGACGCGATCGGCTTTCGTAATCAGAAAACGGTTGGTCCATTGAAGAGCTCGGTTGACGGTGGGGCTTCTGAAGTCCTCCAGGAGTGTTGCCACTTCGGGGAAGATGTCTTGACACAAGAAAACGTATTTCGCCCGCGACTTGCGCGCCGCCGCCAGTGCGGCGAGACCGATGATGGGAGGATCGGTCAGTGATACGACGATGTCGGACCGGGGGATTCTCATCCCTGTATAAAGAGCGGAGAAAAAGTAGCTCAAGTAATTTGTAAACCGCCCGATGAAGCCTCTCTTTTTGAAACGTGTCCCTTTCGCCCTGTAGATTTCGACACCGTCGACTGATTCTTTCTGAAAGAGGCCCAACCCGCCGTTACCTGTTGTTGTTTCGTTTGTCGCCGATAACGAGGGTCCGGCTACAACGGTCACTTGGCAGTTATGTCGGTTTACCAGATCTCGTGTCAGTTCGGTCAAGAGTTGACCGGTGGCACTTAGATCGGGGTAAAACGATCGGTTGAAAAAGCAGAGCCTCACGAGGTTTTTGTTTCCGAGCCTAAGCTCCAAATGAGCAAGTCAATGCCATGGATACTCCACCGAATGCCCGTTCCTGGAGGCATCGAGGGTAAGGAAAGACCAAGTTCTTTCAGGGAAACCGTAAGGCAATTATATCGCATCGAGAGCCGTTTGACTTTCTCTTTATCGGAGGCTACGGTCAAAGGTATAGCAAAGTGCAATCTGTCAGGACCCATTTGCCGCGAGGCGTCCATGAAATCGCCTCGAGACCGTTGGTGCATGCCGAGTCCAAGCGCTTGGCCCCCGCGGTGCCTCCCTCTTTGTGGTTGGCCTTGGGTACCTCTTCCGACGAAGCCGTTTGGTCGAAATGGAGCTCCGACGAGTGGGCCAGGATTGTCGACAAAGCCACGAAAGAAGGTGTCGCACCACTTCTTTGTCAGCGGCTCGACGTCGTCGGTTGGCCTGACTCTATACCTTCGCACGTGACCAAGGAGCTCAGACGATCGCGTTTCGCCACGGCAGCGAACAGCGTTCTCATTCTTGGTGAGCTGCAACGGATCCTCGATGCCTTCAAGCCGAGCAACCTTCAATCGAAGGCTGTCGTGATGAAAGGTGCCGATTTGGCTTTGAGCATCTATCCCAGCATGGCACTTCGTCCGATGTGCGACTTGGATATGTTGTTGCCTAAATCGGAGCTGAACGGAGCCTTGGACGTCTTGAGGCGTCTGGGATATCGTCTAACGATGCCCGAGATCGCTGTCGGGCACAGCCAGCTCACTGGTCATGCCGTTTCTCTATTGGGGGGACCCCGTCGTTGTGTGGCGGTCGAGCTTCATTGGGGACTCGTCTCCAGTGACATGGATCGACGCTCGCCCTCTCTAGGTTGGTTCTGGGAGCAAACTGAGCAATGGAAGAATGGCAACGTCGTGGCGGGAGGAAATGGAAACCGGAAAGCCGTCGTTCCTGAATCTTTCGTGCACTTGAAACCCACCGCCCACTTACTCTATCTCGCAGCTCATATCGCACTTCAGCACGGCATGAAGGAGTCACGGCTTCTGTGGTTCTATGACCTTCACCTTCTGATCACACGCGAGAGACAGCGCATCGATTGGCAGGAGCTTGCAAGTCGCGCCCACGAGCTTCGTTGGAACAGCGCGCTCCTTGCCGCACTCGAGGGGACTCAGAGGCGTTTCGGCACGTCACTTCCCGATGAGTTTTTGAGAACCGTCGGCGAGAATCGTGAGCGGCACCTGCGAGAGCATGACCAGATCGCACCCGACCGTGACCATCCTCACTCGGCGCGAATCTGGCATCATCAGTTGCGGGGACTGGCTTGGAGCGGTCGGCTCGAGTTTTTCTGGAACCATTGTTTCCCGACCAAGGCCTATATCCAGTGGCGATACCGTCCGAATCCTAGATGGCTTTGGCCTCTGTGCTATGTCGTTCGCTGGAGCACTATCTGCAAAGTCGTGGCGGGCGGAATGGGAAGTGCACTTCTCCGGTACTGCGGTCTCAGAAAAAAAGAGCCACTGCGGGAATCGACCAACGGACATGACCGTCGTCTGGTTCATGGTCTCCGGGAGATTGCAAAAGACAAACCCCTTCGTCTCATTGTTAGCGGAAACTGCATGGCTCCCTGGGTACGAAGTGGAGATGTCGTCGAGGTCACACGCGCCAAGCATTTATGGCCCGGAGACGTAATAGCGGTCCGTCAGCAAGGCCGTATCCGGTTGCATCGCCTCATCGGGGTGAAACCGCAGTGGAGCGGGCTACGACTCGTGACGCAAGGAGACGGCAATCTCACCTGCGACTTGTTGTCGGAGCCGAGTGACGTGATTGGAAAGGTGTCAGGCGGTGAGTGTTCGTCTCTTCTGGTGAGAGTACCTCTTCAGCATCGTCTCCAAGCGGTCAGGCGTTTCTGCTTTTTGGTTCTGAGAAAACTCGCCTTGAAGAAAAAGTGCCTTTGAGTTAAAAAGCTCTCGTCCGTTTTTCGCAAAGGAAGGTTAGTTTGGAGAGCATCAATTCATCTACCGTTTTTCGACACGTCGACGACATTCGCTATCGGATCATCGATGACGAAGCGGTTGTGATCCGGCAAGAGGCGGGTGAAGTTATGGGACTCAATCCGACTGGGGCGAGACTACTCGAGCTCATTGATTCCGAAAAGAGTGTCGAGGGGCTAGTGGATGCGATGTCCGATGAGTTTCAGATGGAGCGAGCCGAGCTCGAACGCGACGTTTTACGATTCTTGCAAGAGCTATGGGAGGCTGGTGTCATCGAGGAGAGCACCACCTAACGAAGATAGACGAGTCGATCTCCACTGCCGAGAACTTCGGGACTTCAGTTTTACCGCTACCGTTTCAAATTCCGAGACCTGCTGTTGATTCAGGAAGCCTGAAACGCCGGACAAGTACCGCCGTCAGCTTTCCCGCCCACTGAGCATGCCCCTGCTATAGCCTCGAGGGGCTCCCGGTAAATGATGCCGGGAGGCTGATAGGGTTTTTTCTTTTTGTCTCCGATTTGACTCGGATTGGGCTCTTCTCTTTTCGAACTCATATCACTTGTAACCTGCTCAATATCATCTTCGCGTATGGACACCGACTGTGTCAATTCTCTTCTTGACGCGTA
>JAUVQL010000128.1 GCA_030598165.1 Acidobacteriota bacterium
AGCTTCTTGTTCTTTAATTCCTTCTGTCTTTTTTTCTGACATGTCATTCCTCTCTCAAAACGAAAAGCGTATCACGATATCATACTTAATAATGAACTCAAGAAATCAAGTATTAAGGAATTCAGGAATCTTGCGATTGATACTATGGACGGATGCCTAGTAGTAGTCACTGCAGCTCATGTAGTTGTGGCATCACAAAAGTTGAGCGGTTCCTAGTCTGATCTTCGATAACCGAATAGCCGTAGCTGTTGGTAAGAGTAGGTTTATCGTCGTGTCCATGTTTCTGTACTGCCTACATGGCCCGTGGGTTCACTCCTAGCAAGTCAAACGCTTTGTGTTGCACCGGTGTAGGGCGAGTTACTCGGACGAAAGACAGGCCGTGTGCTTTGTTTTCGACTTTGTTGCTGGTAATCGTAGCAAGATCGGAAAGAAGCGTTCTGAAGCTATGAACGGGTAGGCCGTCTTGGCTTTTTTTGGTGGAAGCCTTTTTCTGAGCGGCGTTGGACGGTTTGGCTGGACTGACGATGGAATCCCGTTTAGCTTTTGCACCCATGGGGTCATGGTCATCGAACAGGATGGGAGCAAGAGCCTTTCGCATATGCCATTCCACGTAGTAAGCGAGCATGCAAAGAAAGATGTGGGCCCGGACGCGGTCCGCGTTGTAGTGATAGATGGGCCGCACTTGCAGGTCCACCGTTTTGCAGGTTCGAAAAGCGCGTTCGACTACCGCTAATCCCTTGTAGGTCTCCACCGTTTCCTCAGCAGACATCTCATCAGGATTCAGGCTGGTACGGACAATGTAAATCCCGTCGAGATCGGCCTCGCATTTGATGGACTCGGGTTTGAGCTCGTAGTCGAAACTATCCTCCGTAATGGTGCAGCGAAAGTGCTTACCCATCTTGCACCGAGCAAACAGGCGGCCGACACGCATACCGATGGCATCCTTGCCCCGGAGGGGACGCTTGTCGCGTTTCGTGGCCTTGCGAATCTCTTCAAGTTTCGATTCCGTGGATACCAGCATTTCCTTTCGCTTCCGTGAACGCTCGGTGGCAAGAAGAGGGTTGCGGCAAGCGATGAGCCGTTCATTGGGAAAATCAGGATGGTGGATTTCTGCTAGGTCCAGCTCATCGAAAAGAGAAGGTTGAAGCACACCGTTTTGGACAAGGCGGCGAATCTGCGGCGCCCGAAGCGAAGTGACCCACTCCAGACCATCCACCGGCCGCAGTTCTTCTCGAATCCGCGCTTCGGTGATCATCCCGCGGTCACCGACGAAAACAACTTTGCTTAGCCCGAAGCTTTCTCGGATTTTGCGAATCTGGCTCCCAAGGGTTCGGGGATCTCCCGTGTTGCCCTCGAATACCTCGACACCGATCGGCCGGCCTTCGCGCTCACAGAGCAAGCCGAACTGGACCTGCAGCTTACCCTTCTTGCGATCTCGCGAATAACCGAGCTTCCCTAACGCACAGGTGCGACCTTCTAGCCAAGTCGACGTCAGGTCATAAAGGACCAGACTACCTTCTTGAAGGTGTCGCTTCGCCAGTTTCTTCTCAATCGCTGACTGGCGGCTGAGTAACCAATCCAGCGCGCCATACAGCTCATCCTCATTAGCGTCTTCCACCCCCAGGCACTCGCCCAACGACATGGTCAGTGTGTCTTTCGACAGGCTCCGAGCGGTTGCCAGCTTCGAAGCCGGCTCGAGGATGCGCGCTACGAGCATCGTGACCACCAGGTCCCGTTCACGACTGCGGCGGCTATGAAGTAGTCGCTCCAAGCCCAGTTTACGAACGGTCCCCAACACGGCGGCTACATGTCCATGGGGCAGGCTTCTGATGATTTCAAACCGTTCCTCTTCACTGATGGGCAGCTTGCCTTTGAGCAACTGACGTAACGCTTCGATGCGCTCGGGTTCCCAATGGGTAATGTTCGTGAGGGTTCTCGTCCTTGGCCGACCGCCTTCGCGGTAACTCTCGCGGATGAGAATGGCTGGCGGGGATTTGCGGTTGGGTACGGTCGCTATATACATGCGTTGTATATAGCCCATTTACTCAGTAATGTCAATGCATATATTTATATTACATGCGTACGCATTTCACTCAAATCTGCCAGATCTACTGTATCGGTACGGGTTTACATGCGTTCAGGCTTCGAAGTTCGGACTAAGATTACTGGCACCGAACCTGCGAAATCCTACGGTAAGGCCTCCGCATTTTGGGAGGAAGTGGTGGATTTCGCAACCTGCAGCCGCGATCGGAACCCACTTTGGCATTCCTCTGGACCCAATTTGGCGACTTGACGGGTACTGGCTTCCATTCTTCGTCTTTCAGACCACACCAAGCCCGCTCTAGATCGATTTGGCTGGAATCAGAGCCACGGGTTGAGCCTTGTGCCCGATTTCGGACAAAATCCTACGCTAAACGGCGCTTGTGAGGCACCTTAGAGTAGGTTTTCGCACACTGGGTGCCAGTAATCCTAATAGGGACAGCCCATTAGGTGGGGACTGTCCCTACTGCTTGACGAGTTGACTTCAGTTCTCACCGCCACCTACATCAGTTCTCGCTTCCATCGCTGAACCTTCGCTTCCGATATTGCGTTCAGACAAAAGAGACTAAAATGTGGCAAGTTGTAGGAAACGGGTAAACATATGAGCACACTTCTCCAAGATCTCCGCTTCGCATTTCGGATGTTGGCCAAGAGCCCGGGATTCGCTACCGTGGCTATCCTCTCTATCGGCCTTGGAATAGGCTCCGTAAGCGCCGTCTTCAATCTCGTCAACCTACTATTTCTACGCCCTTTGCCTGTAGAGAGCCCAGAGGAGCTCGTGTTCGTTTATAACCAAGTACCGGATGCTCCCTACCCTTACGACCTTTCTTACCCGGACTACAAGGACTACCGGGATGACAATCCCGTGTTCTCCGGCTTGACCGCCTACAAACCTCGAGCTCTCAATTTGAGCGCCGATGGACAAAACGAGCGGATCTATGGAGAGATCGTCGCCGGGAATTACTTCGACGTACTTGGCGTTGAGGCCCAGCTGGGTCGAACGTTTCTTCACGAAGAGGACCAAGCTCCCGGACGGTCTCCCGTTGTTATCCTGAGTCATACCTTTTGGGAAAATCGGTTTGGTGCTCGTCCGGATGTCGTTGGAGAAACTCTCCGCCTGAATGGAATGACCTATACGGTGGTGGGTGTCGCGCCCGAGGGTTTTTTCGGTCTCTTTGTTACCGGTTTCTCGCCCGCTCTTTGGGTCCCTGTGATGATGTCAAACGAGGTATCACCAGGCTCGGGTGAACAGATGCTCCAACTTCGCGACCGACGCTGGCTCCGCGTCGTTGGACGACTCAAAGCTGGAGTGAGTGTCGACGAGGCCCGCTCAGCAATGGCCACCATGGCCCAGCAGCTCGAGCTTCAGTACCCTGAATCCAATAAGGGAGTAGGGATACAAATCTATCCCGAGAGTGAGGCTCGCCCAGCTCCCGGCTCCGCGCGCATCTTGGCTCTCGCCATGACGGTGTTCATGGCCGTCGTCGGCATGGTGCTACTCGTTGCTTGCGCTAACGTCGCCAACCTCTTGTTGGCTCGTGCCACAGGACGAACCCGGGAAATCGCGATGAAGTTGGCCTTGGGGGCTTCTCGGAAGCGATTGATCCAACAAATGCTCACCGAGAGCGTCGTACTGGCCATCTTGGGTGGTTTTGTAGGACTCTTGCTTGCTGTCTGGGGAGGCCGTCTACTCGCCAGTATCGAGTTGCCGACCGATATACCATTCCTCTTCGATTTCAATCCAGATGCTCGACTACTGGGTTTCACGTTTGCCCTCGCTTTGCTGACCGGTGTCGTTTTCGGACTCGCCCCGGCGCTTCGACTATCTCGGCCCGATTTGATTCCTGCACTAAAAGGTGAAGGCACCGGCCTGGCCACAGGTAGCTCACGGTCCCGCCTACAAAGCGCTTTGGTCATCGCCCAAGTGGCTGTTTCGCTAGTGGTACTGGTGGGTGCCGGGCTGTTTTTGCAAAGCCTTAAGAATACCGCCGACATCGACCCGGGATTCGAGCCCGACCATATTCTCCTCATGTCTCTCGATCCCGCGCTCAACGGCTACGACGAGACGCAACAGGAGCAGTTTTATCGCCGGCTCACCGAGCGGATGGATTCTATTCCAGGTGTGGAATCGGTCTCGTTCGCCGGTCCGCTACCTCTTGGCTTCATAGCCGAGTCCGTGGGGGTGATCATCGAAGGCCGAGACGTCAGAGAAGAAGAAGAGGCACCGGCCATTCTGTACAGTCTCGCTGGTCCCGACTACTTCGAGACCATGAAAACCTCCATCCGTCGAGGTCGTGGATTCAGCAAGCTTGATGATCAAAACGGTCTACCGGTAGTTATCATCAACGAAACGATGGCGGAGCGTTTTTGGCCCGATCAGGATCCTTTGGGTAAGCGATTTCGACTCACTGGACCCTTAGCCCAAAGGAGCCCCGATAGGGCCGTCGTGGAAATCGTCGGTGTCGCTGCCGACGGCAAGTATCGCTCCCTCGGGGAATCCCCGACGGCTTATTTGTTTTTGCCCCTCTACCAAAGACCTGCCACGAACGCGGTGACCTTGTTGGCACGTACGTCTGGAGCTCCATTTCAGGCAGCAGGGCCGATTCGCGGCGAGATCCACAACCTGGACGAGAACCTTCCCATCTTCAATGTTCAAACGATGAACGAGCACATGAGTAGCTCCCTCATGGG
>JAUVQL010000005.1 GCA_030598165.1 Acidobacteriota bacterium
AGCGTGCCTGGCACCTTTTTTGCATCTTTTCCTTTTTTGAATCTTTTTTGGAACCTTTTTATTATTGCTAAAGATCTGTCTCGAAGACCAGCGATCGGTTGCTCGTCCGGCCTAGTTTCGACTATCATTTTCCGCTTTGGTATTCGTCACTTACTTACATGTGGTTTAAAGATAATCGGGAATCTGCCAGGAGGATTGATGAAGCGCACCTTCGCCATTAACACCATGAGAGCCACCGCTTTCGTGACAGTCGTGATAGCAGGCTCTTGGACATCAGCACGCGCCGCCACTCTCTCGGAGGTCGACAAGGACTGCGAATCGAATGCGGTCGCTAACTGCGTCGACAGGTCACCCTCCATCGACATCCACCTGTTCGACTACCCCAACGCGCCGGAACCCCTGCTGTTGTCTCACTCGTCGCTCGCTCGACACCAGCGATCTTGGCTCTCAACTCACGGTTTCTCCCTGCGGTCGAGTAGCTACAGCCCTCAGACCTCGAGCTCTCGCCAATCGTTTTCAGCCTCCACCAGAGAACCGAAAGCCCCAACACCCGGGGAGCTCAACATCACCGCTTATGGTGGCCGCGGGCTCATAAGAGCGAGCTCTCCCTCGACGCTTCCTTCTGGCGACCTGGCCGCGGGTTTTTACGTGGTGAACTACGACCGCAACCCCGGAGACGTCGACTTCTTCGACTTCCCCATCCAGGTAGCGTTGGGTTTGCCGGGGCGAACCAGCTTTTTTTTCAGCGCATCACACACTTTTCGAACCAACAGCGTCGCCCAGGAACCGCTGGGCTATCCGGTGCCGCCCCTCGACTTATTCGTCGACACTTACCAGGGCAATGCTCAACGTCCCGGGCCACTCTTTCTTTACGCTCAAGAGGCACCCTACAAAACCTACTTCGTACCGAACGTCGTCATCGATCCGCCGGGACACGGAGCCTTCGCCTCGTCCACGGGCGATTTCCTCATCGGTGGCAAAGTGAATTTCTTATCCGAGGAGAGAAACGATAGCTTAGGTTTCGGCATACGCCTCTATGCAGAAATCCCGACCGAGACACCGGAGTACAACATGACGACCACGGACTCTGAGTGGCGGAAGTATGCCGGGGTCTCGGGCGAGACGGACTATGGCTTGGACCTCCTGTTCGCAAAGGAGCTCTGGATTACGGAGCTTCTGGTCAATTTGGGATACAAAAAGATTGGAGATCCAGATCGAGGGCTCCGAGTCCAGTACGTCGATTCCTCGCAAGATACCCCCGAAGGCTTTTTGATCGGCGAGCCCGTTGAGTCCAAGCTCAATCTCCACGACCACCTCATCATGACCGCCGGGATAGATCTCCCCGCTTTCAAGGTCAAGGACCACCAGCAATGGCTCATCGCAGAGTTCACTTATACCCGCTACATCGGCAACGGGACCACGGTTGAAAGACTGGTGCATCCGGCCGAGATACGGCTAGGGTGGCAAATGACCATTCCCCGATACAGAAACATATCCATTGGAGTCGGTTGGCAGCTTCTCTTTAACGATGCCGGCGATGGCGACAATCGAACGACTTTCCTTCAGACGCCGGAGGGCCTGGGCGACATCAACTTCAGTGAGCTCGTCGACCCCGGACTTTCCGAAGAAGTGAAGCCCTACTTCACGAACCGTGGAGCCACGTTCTCGTACAACAGCAGCAAGGTGTTCTCCACAAACAATCCGGCTTTCGATGGTTGGCGCAATATTTCAACCGAGCCCGTTCGGATCATCGGACAGGGTGGCGGCAATTGGATTGTCTACATCACTTGGCGCATAGCATCTTTGTGGTGAGCATCACCAGCGGAGAATGCTGACGCTGAATTGGAGGAAGCTCGAATTGATTCCGGGATTGGGCTGCTTCCTGCCACCATTGGAAATGTGGGTTAGCCGGTACTCGAAATAGAGAACGAAACGTTCACCGCGGGAATAAGAAATCCCTAACCCAATCTGCGGAGTGAAGTTGAGGCGCGTTTGGCCTTCCGGGACCTCATCCGCAGTCCCCAACACTCCGAAGCCAAGGGCCACGTACGGTCGCCATCGAGAGCCCGGCGCGAGAAAGTGACGAGCCAACAAAGTCGCTGAAACACCATAGCTGGTGTCCCCTTGGTCGACGAGAAAAACCGGCAAAAACTCGCCCGAGACCTCCAGGTTGCCTCTTAAGAACCCCGGCCCTCTGGGGCCGCTGACCACATGCCCAATTCGCGCACCAAACACGAGAAAACGCATATCTCCAACGCCGTCCCAGATTTCATGTGCTATTCCGAAACCGCCTAGCAGAGCCAGTTCCGTGGAGCCTTTGTGGATAGGATCCACTGTTCCGGCAGGTTTTTTTTCGTTCTCTTGCTTCTCTTCGGCACCGAACGCCTCACCGCCTCCCAAGAAACTGAGAGCCAGCGCGATTGGAAAAATCAATAGGCGTAACGTCATTCTCCGTCGATCCTCATGGTACCCACATCTCGTTCTTCATCGTTCTGGTTTCTGCCAGTTCGAAGCAAGATTGCGTAGCATAAGGAATGAAGGCATTGAGATCAACAAGAACAGCAGTCCCTGATATCATTGGTGATACTGAGCCGACCCTTCTAAAGATCGGAGCTAGAAAAAAGCCTGATGAGCGACAAATCATCCGCACAGAGTCCTGCAAATCCTGCGTCGCCAAAACCGCAGCGTCTCGGTCTTGCTACCCAAATCCTCATCGGACTCACGGCCGGTCTGGCCTGCGGTCTCTTTTTTGGCGAGTACTGCGAAAGCCTGAAGGTCATCGGCGACATCTTTATCGGCCTCCTGCAAATGACGGTCTTGCCTTACATTACCGTCGCAATGGTCGCCAACATCGGGCGATTGTCCTTCGCCCAGGGAAAGTCCCTTTTTCTCAAGGGAGCGGTTGTTCTCCTTCTTTTGTGGGGGATCGCTCTCTTAGCCATTACCACCACGGCCTTGGCATTTCCCGAAATGGAGACGGGCTCATTCTTCAGCACGACGACTCTGGAGGAGCCGACACGACCCGACCTGGTTGGGCTCTTTGTTCCTTTCAACGTCTTCAATGCCCTCGTTCAAGACGTGGTACCAGCCGTTGTCGTTTTCTGCATTTTTATGGGTCTAGCACTCATGGGGATGGAAGGAAAGGGTCCCTTGCTCGACTTCCTCGATGTCATTTCTCAAGCCCTCATGCGCGTGAACAGCTACGTAGTGAAGCTCACGCCCATCGGCGTTTTTGCCATGTTGGCCAGCACCGCAGGGACGCTCACGGTGGAGGAGTTTGGGCGGATCCAAGGCTACCTTCTCGCCTATACTTTGCTTGTCGGCGTCCTCACCTTCTGGGTGTTTCCCTCGCTCGTAGCGGCCGTTACACCTTTTACTTATCAAGAAGTCCTACGCGCCTCCAGGACTGCTCTCATCACAGCATTTGCCACGGGCAAAGTTCTCATCGTGCTTCCCATGCTCATCGAAAGCACGAAAGAGCTCTTCAACGATCCTCAAAGGGTGAGACCTGAAAACGACGGGGCGGAGACAACGGTGGACGTACTTTACCCGCTGGCCTATCCGTTTCCTCACGCAGGCAAACTGATGGGACTTCTATTCATCCCCTTCGCCGCCTGGTTCCTAGGTAAGCCTCTCGGCCCTGTCGACTATCCTGTGTTCTTGGGAGCAGGGCTTCTGAGCTATTTCGGGGGTCCCATCATCGCGACGCCGTTCCTGTTGGAGCTCGCCCAGTTACCCTCTGACATGATGCAGCTCTTTCTCGTATCCGGCATTTACTGCGGACGGCTCGGCGACCTGTTGGGAGTCATGCACCTAATGACCTTTACGCTCATCACCACGGCGGCAGTCACCGGACTCTTACGGATACGTATTGGCGCTCTCGCTCGCGGATTGAGCGTGACTGCCACGCTGGCGTTCGTGTGCATCATTGGAACTCGCGGCTACCTAGCCCGAACGTTCGAGGGCACCTACCTTAAGACGGATGTGCTGGCCACCAGGAACTCGATCGAGGAGCCGGTGGACTTCGTCGTGCTCGAAGCGAGCGAACCCAATCCTGTACCCCTCGAGCCCGGCCAATCCCGGCTCGAACGGTTGAAGCAGCGCCGCAAGCTGCGTGTCGGATTCGATCCCCAACAGTTCCCCTTCACTTTCTTTAACCGAAAAGGTGATCTCGTCGGCTTCGATGTGGAGATGGCCCACGAGTTCGCACGGGACACGGGAGCTCGTATCGAGTTCGTGCCGGTGAACGTCAATGAAGCTAACGAACGACTCGAAGCCGACCACGTCGACATCGTTATGTCGGGTCTCATTGCCACGTTGGTACGGGCGGCGGAAACGGAGATCTCGAAACCATACTTGGATGTGCATGCCGCCTTTGTCGTCTTGGACAAGAACCGGCGCGACTTCGAGAGTCTGGAGCGCATCCGTAGCCGAAAAAATGTTGTTCTCGCGATCGCCGACGAAACCATCTCTCTCGGCGCCCGCCGACACTTACCCGATGCGACGATTCGGAACGTCAGAACCATCAGCGAGTTCTTTGAGTCGCCGGAACCGATTGCTGATGCCCTCTTAATCAGCGCCGAGGCCGGTTCCGCCTGGACGATCGTCTACCCCGAATACAGCGTTGTCGTCCCCCGGGATCTTCCGGGTGGCGTGCCTCTCGTCTACGCCCTCCCAAGAAACGACAGATCCTTCCAACATTTCTTTGACCACTGGATCGAGCTTAACCAACGGGACGGTACGATAGACCGCCTATATGACCACTGGGTGCTCGGTCGGCAGGAACGGGTACACAAGCCTCGTTGGAGTGTTATCCGTGACGTGCTGGGCTGGGTGGATTAACGGGCACGTTGGGATTAGCGGTCACAAGCCAACGTGCATGAAAAGAAATCAAGAAATCAAGAAATCAGGAATGAAGAAAGACCTGCCAGTTCTTACCACTCGTTGACGACGGCTATTTTCCCCATGGCCTTTCCGGCTTCGAGGCGGGCATGAGCTTTGCCTACGTCCTCGAGACTAAATATCTCTTCGTCAACTAACGGCCGAAGCTTCCCGTCCTCAACGAGCATGGCGGCTTGACGGAGAACCTCCCGATGAGCCGAGCGGCCATGTCCCCTTAGAAGAGGCAGCAGCATAAAAACAACGTGCAGCGCCAATCCCTTGCCGTGAAGCGGGCTGAGATCGTGCGTGGACCGAGCGGCGATCGTCACGACGATGCCGTTATCGGCCGCCGCCTGAAAAGAATGATCCATGGTGTGGGTACCAACGGTATCGAAAACGACATCAAAGCCCTTTCCACCGGTGTGCTCTTCGACGTAATCGCTTACACTTACGTCCTTGTAAAGGATAACGTGGTCTGCACCGAGCTCTTTTGCCGCTGCCCCTTTTCGATCTGTGGAGACTGTCGTATGAACCTCGGCGCCCACTTGCTTTGCCAACTGTACTCCTATGTGGCCCACTCCACCGGTGCCGCCATGCACTAGAACCTTCTGGCCAGGCCTTACGTTCGCACGATCGACGATGGCGTTCCACGCGGTGATGGTTACCAATGGGAGAACACCGGCTTCGGTCATAGAAAGGTTCTTCGGCTTCGAAGCAACAAGGTCGGCGTCGGCGACCATATACTCGGCGAGGGCTCCTCCTAGTCCCTTTATTCCTCCGGCACAGGCATAGACCTCATCTCCCGGTTTCAATGAAGTCACGCCGTCACCAATCTCTTCGACGACGCCGGCCACGTCACCATGAAGCACAGCCGGGAAATCCGGTGCCACCGCCGCCACAGCTCCACTTCGTATCTTGGTGTCAATGGGATTGACACTCGAGCTCGCAACTTTGATCAGGACTTCTCCGGGCTGGGTAACCGGTTTTTCGATTTCAGCAATCTCGAACATATCGGGAGATCCGAATTCGCGGATGACCATCGCCTTCATAGCTTTCTCCTCACTTAACTCTCCGGTATTTATACGTCACTCTCCTGTAATTCTACGTCTTCACGGGGCAGTCAAGCGGTCAGACACCTTCGCCAAGGCTACGGCGCACAAGACGGAGGCCAGGAGCAGGATCTGGTGTCTCCCGACATGCGCGACGGGAGCAGCCGAAACCCGCCCTCAGACCCTACGACGCACGGATAGCATTTTTTCAAGGGTCGCGGTTGGTTTCAACCACCACTAGGGCCGGCATTTGATATTGGACCAACATCTTGCTATTTTCTTTCTGCGGGAAATCTCTCAGGCACATGCCCGTGTCTCAGAGGGTGAACCACGATGAAGGCGTTTAGAGGGACCAGCGCAAGCCAAGATTGCAACATGATGGATCGACCTAAGTGATTGCATACAGGGCAGTTTCCCGCCCAGCTTCGAGGTTTTCCACTTCCAACGGCAGAGCGGACTCGTCAGTCGTGGCGAGTACCGTCAAGCCCCAGCCCGCAAAGGAGCGATGCGGGAGCACCCAATCGGGGTCTCCCAATTCACAACATTCAGTAGGAGAAGGACGGTTGCCGGCGAGCTGCGCTCGGCTCAAGTCGGTCGGTCCGGAATAGGAGCACGTCATTTCACGTAAAGTATTTGCTGGGAATTTGAGTTTTGACCTTACTCGCGACGATTTAGTCGAGCTTTTCAGTACCGTGGGTCCAGTCGCCGACGTCATGCTGCCGGTGGACAGGGCGTCAGGACGCCCCCGGGGTTTCGCCTTCGTCGAGTTCGAAAACGACGAGGATGCAGCCAAGGCCATAGAGACCCTGAACGGCAGAGATTTGGCAGGCCGAGAACTGAGAGTGGACGAAGCCAGAGAACGCGCTCCGCGCCCCCCTCGCGAGCCTGGCGGTGGTGGTGGTGGTGGTTACGACCCGGGCGGAGGCGGCCGCCCCTTCAAGGCCAAAGGGAGCCGTCGCGGAATCCGTGGACGGAAGCGCGGCTTCTAGTCTCCTCAACTGAATTTCTCTAGGCTCGTTTTCGAGGCTCAACTCCGTGGGGGGTCCGCGTGTCCGCCACCCCCCTCCTCACGTCCAAATACCACGCTTTCAATTACTGAGATTTCGTCCCGCATACCTCGTAACACGATGGTCCCACACTGGAGTCGACAAATTTCTGCATTTGGGATGTGCACGCCAGCCCATGTTACAACCCTCTCATGAGTGTGAGCGAAACCGAGGCTCAGCGGGTCCTCGATGCCCGCGATGGTAACAAAGAAGCCTTCACGGAGCTCGTAAAACATCATTGGGCTCGGTTGGTGAGGCTGGCGAGATCCCTCGTCGGTGAGGCCGACGCTGAAGATGCAGTCCAGGAGGGCTTAATCATAGCTTGGAGCAAGTTGGATAAGTTGCGAGAGCCCGGCGCCTTCGGCCACTGGCTGTATCGAATCGTCCTGCGCAATTGTCTCCATGAGGTTCGTAAGTCCAAGTCGTGGGTCTCCATTGAAACCCTTGTTGAGCCACCAAATAGGGTCGCGAGTACCCAATTCGAACTAGAGGTCGAGCAAATCCTGAACCGTCTCGCACCTCGACAAAGAGCCGTAATGCACCTTACCGTCGTCGAGGGGATGACTGACAGCGAAATAGGAACCATTTTGAATTTGCGGCCCGCATCGGTCCGTTCGCACCGTCGTCGGGCCAGGGAAAGTCTATCCAAGTGGCTACAAAAAGAAGGGACGAAACGATGGCTGAAAACCGCCGAGACCCGCTGAAGGACTTCGAGAAGCGTTGGAGTCTTTGGGCACATCGGCCGCCCAAGACCTCCCCTGACGAAGCCGCCCATCGGCTTCTCATTCGCTTGCCGGATCGGGTCGTAGGACGTCGTTTCGTAACGTCGTGGAGAATGGTCCTACCGGCCGCTGCTTTGGTGGTTTTGGCAATCGGTGTCGGGATTCTGTGGAAACCCTATCCACCGCCACCGACCGTGAGCTCCCCCTCACCTTGGTCCATTGCCTTGGATGAAAACACCGCCCTCATCTGGCTCGATCCAGAAACCCCTTTGTATTTGACACTTACCGAGCCGGAGGTCACACGAGGAGAAAGACAATGAAAACCTCTTGGAAAACCGTGCTCATCATTTTGGCTTCCGCCTTTTCATCGCGGGCACTGGAAAGCTCCGAGCCAGTCGTCACAAAGCTCAGTCTCATGGTGGGCACCCCTTATACCGCAGCCGCTGAAGCGGCCGGGACCCTATTGGTTTCGGGGACGGTCATTCCCGTTGAAGCTGAAGCAACCGATCCAGCGAGCGAACTACGCCCCAAGATGCCGATGGATATTGGAGATAAGCTCAAGAAGGCGTTGCGCCTCGAGCATGTGGCGCCCCGATACGCTCTCCTCCGACCTCTAGAGCTCGAAAAACGGGTTGAGCTCCACCGCCCCTCGGATGATACTGCCATTCGAATTTTCACCACTCTTCTCGGCTTCAATACCGAGCTTGCCACCTACCGCATCGAGTTTTTCGACGGGCTAAAGGTGCTCTCGGATTCCAATGTCAGTGTTCGGATGGGCCAACGGGCAGTCGTGGGAGCCCTCGACGGCGAAGCGGCCCCTTATCTCTTCCTCGTACTCGAACCGAAGCTCATTGGCCCCATCCCGCTGCAGAAGGATACGAGCCATCCGCGGCTCCTGGAATCGGTGATACCCACGTACCCCAAGGACGCCAAGGATGCAAGAATTCAAGGAATTGTGATCGTTCAGGGCACGATCCAAACCGACGGCACGGTAACCGGCCTCAAAATCATGAAAAGCGATTCGCCGCTTCTCGAGAAGGCCGCTCTCGACGCTGTTGGCAAGAACCGCTACCAACCGGCTCGCGACTCCGAGGGAAATCCTATTGCCATCGAGTACACGACAACCCTCAACTTTCGTCTGAAGTAGCAGGACCTCTTCCAACCTTCCTTCGAGGAGACATCGACCAGCATCCATGCCGGTTGTCCCCTTTCCGTCCCTGGACTAGAATCCAGGTGTGGGAGTGTGTAACAAAGTGCGAGTCATCGGAAGTCACCGCTATTTGAGGTAAGACAATGAATTTTCCTCGGTTCTTGGTCATTTTTTCTTGCCTCGTCGTGCCGACCTCGGCCGTGTCACTTCTTTTGGCGGGTCCACCCGGCCAATCCACACAGACACCCCGCTTCGAGATCGACGTCAACGCCGTCACCCTCGATGTTGTCGTCACGGATCGCAAGGGCAAGTTCGTCAAGAACCTGAAAGAAGACGATTTCGTTGTACTGGAAGAGGGCGTTCCCCAGCCGCTGACGTTTTTTACCGCCGAGACCACACCGGTTACCGTATTGGTGCTCCTTGACAGCTCATCGAGTGTCCGCGCCAATCTCAAACCGATCCAAAAGGGGGCCAATCGGTTCCTGGACAAGCTGCGCAAGAAAGACCAGGCCCTCGTCGGTTTCTTTCACGACCAAGTAATATTCGGACCGCGATTCACCAACGACATGGACGAGCACATCGCGATGATTCGCAATATGCGTCCCCATCGAAGTACCCATCTCTACGACGCCATTATTGCAGGATTGAAGAAACTCAGTGTGATAAAAGATCGCAAGACGCTATTACTCTTCACGGATGGTGATGATGAGGGGAGCGAGGCCTCGATGGAGGCAGCGCTCGAAGCGGCGCGGCGATCCGACACATCGATTTATACGATAGGATTCTTGGGTTGGAGCTTCGAGGGCGGGATGGACGTCAACCAGGAGCTCCTCACGCAATTAGCGAGAGACACCGGTGGCCGATCTTTTTTCCCGATGAAGGAAAAAGAGATCCGAACGAGCTTCGACGCCATTCGTGACGAGCTGCACCGTCAATATCGCATGGCCTACATCCCCCAACAAAAAGGGGACGAGACTGTTTGGCGTAATCTCGAAGTCAAATTGACCAAACGGAAAAACTTGATCGTGCGGACTCGCAAAGGCTACTACGAACGTCCCGAGAGCACTCCATGAGAACAGCACTCGTAAGGAGAAATGATGTCTTTTAATTTGGAGAAATTCTTCGAAGATATTTTTAAACCGGCCGAGGGCGAGGTCGTAACGGTTATGTACGACCTTCCTCACGATGACGTTACCGACGGAGAGGCTTGGCAAGAGCGTCGTCAAATGGCCGAGGACTGGCGGAAGAGGCTCGCTGGTTGGGCCGAAAAATGGCATATCAAGGTCAACCCGACCGTGACCTATTTGGCGACGGGAAGTAACAACGCAGATCTCCCTTCAACCGGCCAAATGTCCGGCCAAGATGTGTCCATGGAAGATGTGCTGAGCGGGTCAACGATTCTCATTGCGATGCCGCAGTTCTCAGCCACCGCGCCGCTCTATCCCAAAGCCAAGAGCTCGGACCGGCTCCGGGTCGCATCGATGCCGGGCGTGGCGAAGTTTATGGAAGAAAGCGGATTATCCGCCGACTACCACAAGATCGGACGCATCTGTCAAAAACTCGAGAAGATATTCAATCGTGCCACTGCGGCTGAGGTCGAGTTCTCCACCGGACACAAATGCTTTTTTGACCTGCCTCTCGAGAATAAAGCGTTGGTCGACGACGGTATTCTGCATCCCGAACGGGCGGGCACATCGGACGCTTTGTCCAACTTGCCCGCCGGCGAGGTGTTCTGCGTGCCCAACGAAAACGAAGACAGCAAGACAAACGGTGAGCTCCCACAGAAAATGGGTGGAGAAACCGCCGTCTATGTCGTCAAAAACAACCGGATCGTTGACGTCAGAGGAAATGGCGACGAAGTCGAAAAGCTACGACAGAAATTCTCCACCGACCGGGGATGGCAAAACATTGCCGAGTTTGCCATCGGTGTCAATGACAAAGCCAAGGTCACTGGCATCGTCCTCGAAGACGAGAAGGCAGGTTTTCATTGGGCTTACGGCCGGAGCGACCACTTCGGCGGCCAATGCGGCGTGGCTCAATTCAGTTCACCTGACAGCGTCGTCCACCAGGACGTCGTTTATGCAAAAGACAGCCCTATTGTGTGCAAACGGCTGGACTTCATCTTCGCGGACGACACAAGGCACACACTCGTCGTGGACGGCGAGCTTCAGCTATAAATAAAAGACAGGGGAACTGTCCCCCTATCCTTATTACCCTATTACCCTAAAAAGGACGCCCCGACGGCGGCGGTTTGGGACCAACGTCTCTCGCTTCGTCGAGAACCCTCAGGAAAGTGCCGGAGAAGATGTTGGCGAAGTCTTCTCTTTCGTACTCGGCCTCGGCTACTTTGGCGACGACATCGAGCATCGCCAATTTGCCCTGCTCTTGTCTAATGCAATCCTCGTTGACGATCATCACATACTTGGTGCCGATGGCTTCTTTGATTTTCTCCAATTCTTGAAAGTACTCGCTGGCGTTCGTCTCCGTTAGAAGGAGACCAACTGCCGCATCTTTAGCTTTGACCAGCTTCAGTAGCTCAGCCTCTGGCACATCGTTTGTAAGGAGAACAACCGGCTTCTTGGAATGCTCGAGGAGTGCCTTTGCTTGAACGGCGGTCGTTCCACCTACGATCAAAAGCAGGCCGCTCTTGTTGGACGCTTCAACGATTCCCTTCCCTTTTTCGCTCAAAGCGTCTCCTTCGAAGAGCAATGCCGGATCGTTCAAATACAGGTAGTGAGCTCCGGCGTTCGCGAGGACTTTGGCCCATGCAAGGTCATCCTCGAACGACCGTATTCCTTCGAGGCCGGGTATCAACGTCGTCTTACCCTGTCGAACCGTCGCATTGACGCCGTTGGCATTGCTGTACCAAACGAGTCCTTCCGCCTTGTCCACGTTTGCCGACGCGGCGAGGAGACTCTCGACTATATCCACTCGTAGCTCGTCTCCGGACAACTCCTCATTTTCCTTGACGACGGCAAACTGAATATCGACGTGGGAGTTTTTGGTGTCGCCGTGATGCTCGATGACCTCGTCGAGACCACTCCGCCGATAGTTGACGAGGTTTTGGACTTTCAGGTGGTAGGTCTCATATCGACGGGGCTCGATGAGGTCTCCCGGAGCATCGGCCATGATGTTGACAGCCGCATAAACCGCATCGCCAATTCTCTTCAACGTGTCTGGATTGACTAGATCCGTGTCATCCCGCACGTGGTGATACTTCAAGTGAGGTCCCGATGACATACTGAAGTAGGCGGGCACACCCTTGGCGAGGAACGGAGAGTGATCGGAGCCCCCCGGCCCGCCCCTCCCCGGTTCGACATACTCAGCTATCTCTTCGGGGAGTCCGGCCTTGACCGTCTCCCAAACACGAGGGCCGTAATACTCACCCATGAATCTCACCTTCCCCTTACCCGTGCCGTGGGCCACCATGTCCATGTTGAAAAAGGTGACCGTTTTTTCTATTGGAAGCGTCGGGTGGTCGCAATAATGCTTCGACCCAAGGAGCCCCGATTCCTCCGCAGCCCACAAGCCGAATACCACGGTCCTTTTCGGCTGCGCTCCGCTGAGCTTCATGACCCTTGCGATCTCCATGGTCACAGCCGTCCCCGAGGCGTTGTCATTGGCGCCGTTGAATATCTCTCCCTCCGAGCTCACACCGAGGTGATCCAAGTGGCCGCCTACGACGACGACCTCGTTCCTCAATGTGCTATCGCCGCCCGTCATCTTGCCGAGAACGTTCCTCGTCTTCCTCTCCGGGTCGAACTCCACATCAACGGACACGAAAGCTCTTACTCCCGTGGCAAAGGAGTTAGGCTTCGATGTCTTGTCGATTTCCCGAAAAGGAACCCGGAGATCGGTGTCGAGCTCCTTAACGATGAAGTTGGTGACTTTGCTCTCCGCCGTGAGAATGACGAAGTCGGGCCGGTAGTCCTCTTTCTTCAATCGGACTCGGAGACGTCGTGGTTGGCCCGAATCTTCTCGAAAGATCACGACGCCCTTCGCCCC
>JAUVQL010000158.1 GCA_030598165.1 Acidobacteriota bacterium
CCTCGGCCACGGGGAACAATAGGAGATTGTCCTTGCCTTGATGATTTCTCTCGTGGTGAAAATGCGCAACGTATTGGATTAGCGCCAAGTTGAAGAGACCTTTCTCCGAAGAGAATGAGCTTCGAGGGATCGACGAAGGCAAAATACATCTCTTCGCTGAAAGATGCCCCCTCTATGCGCTCTTTGATTATGCAGGTCTCCAATGACGTTGAGGCGAACAGCGCCGCGGTCCAACGGCTGCCGGCAGTGGCTACCTAGTCCCGGGAGTGATGCAAATAATGATGTCCATCCTCCACGTAGCAACGCACATACTGTCCTCGGCCGACGGCGTGCTGGTGCCAGTAGCTTCTGTGGTGCTGGTGCGGATGGTAGTGGTGAATGCCGTCGTAATAATGACACCGCACGGAATGGCCGCAGGAGAGATGGTGGCGATGGTGGTACTCCATGGGTGGCAGTGGGGGTGGTGGGCCATAGTAGTGGACGCCGCAGCCGGTGATTCCCACCGTCTGGAGCAGCAACAACAAAACTTCCCTTCGGGTCGAGCGCATGACAACTCATCTCCGGGGGGCCACCATTAAAAGCGTTTGCAATCTTCGCGCCACGATTGGGAGTCCGTAAGCTACTGATATAAAAGGGGTAAAAGGTGTACGAGATCTGGTGATGTCTCTTGTGGGAGACAGGTGGTGTCGCTCGAGAACTCCATTTCCTCGAGTCGCCTGCGACCGATACGCATGGGGACGTACACAGCGGCCAGATTCAAAGCGAGCACTGCAACGAGGGTGACCGCTGTAATAAGAACAACCGTCGTCAGAGTCGGTGCTCCGCGGAATTGGAACTGCATATAGAAATAGACGGGTATTGCTTCCAAAAAGAGAACGACTGCAATGAAGCTCGTGGTGGCAATCATATAGAGAAGGCCGCCCGAGCTTCCGGCGATTTGCGTTACGTTCTCGTACTTGAATCGCGGGAACATCGCTCCCATCCCTACACCCATTCCGACGATGCCAAAGGTCACACACATAATGGAGACCGAAGCGAGAACCGTCATGAAATGCGTTGCGCTGAGGATGTAGTTAGAAACGACGGTCAAGATTTGAGACAGCACGAGTAGCGGCGGAAGTGACGTCCAGAACTTGCTCCAGAGAAATCGATCCAACGAAAGGGGAGAGCTCCTGATGATCCAAAATGCCGGTCCCTCCATCGACACCGAGGTGAAGACGAAACGGACAGCCACCGCCGAAAGAACGAAACCGGCAAGTCCGAGATTCATGAAGGAGAAGATGTTCTGCAGGTAAAAAGCGTAAATGGTGAAATTGGTAGGCAAGACGCTGAAGTTGTAGAGATAAATGACAACGAGGGCCAGGAGAAGCAATAGCTGCGACCACTGCGTCGTATCCCTGAGAAAGCTCTTGATGTCCTTGAGCAACAACGAACGGAACCTGAGCTCGAACGGTCGGGTCGTGAGCTCGAGGAATCGATCGACGAGAGGGAGCGACGAAAGGCGAGCGGTCCGAGACTCTTGAGATCGGGAATATCCTTGTCGGTAAATCCCTCGTGCCAGCCAACAGCCCAAAATGACCGTCGACACTCCCGTGCTCCAGAGCAAAACTACCGACATCGAGGGAAAACCAACGTTTTGGAAGCCGGCTGACATCACATCCGTTGCCCAAGTACTCGGAAGAATGGGCGAAGCCGGTGTGCGAAAGGCGGCGAAGAACTCGGCGACATCGTAGATGGCGCGCGGTCTCAACAACCGCTCTGGCTGTTGGATACGAATGAGAAAAACGAGAAGGGCAAAGAAAAGTCCCCCTACCACCAAGAGGATCTCACGCACACGACGTGCGGGGAAAAGCGCGATCAGGAGCGACGTGAACATTCCGCCAATCGCAGAAGCGATGATGAGCAAAGGTGGCAAAACGAGCAAAACGGCCAGCAAGAACCAAAAAGGATTGTCCGCCGTGATAGCAAAGGCAACGAAAATGGGGATGCTAAACGTCAGCACCATCCACGAGGATTCGAGAAAGGTGAGAATGAGCCTTGCTCCGTATAGGGCGGGAAGTGGTACGGGGCTCGACATCAAAAGGGAAAGGTCGTCCGATAGAAAGTGAGTAGATAATGCGGTTACAACGTTGCTTGCGAGTAGGACCGTCAATAGAAACATCGAGACGGTGGCCAGTATCTGATGGGTTAGCGGTGCCGCGAACTCGGAAAAACCCGCGATGTAGGAAAGCATTTTGAAGAAGGCGCCGAAGATGCCGAGCGAGAAGAGTATCGCAATGCTGACGAAGAGGAACATGCGAAGCCAGTCCCCCTTTTCGGCTTTTCGGCGGCGGTTGCGAATTCCCAAAAGACTAGGGCTCAGCAGCCACCAGATTTGGCGAGGTGTGAACTCGAGCGTCAAGCGTGGTCCTCGTTGGCTTCACGGAAGCCCAGACCTCCCGTGAGCTTGAGGAAAATGGGCTCGAGCTCCGGTCGTTCGGATGAGGCTTCTTCCTGCAACTCCTTCATGGACCCTAGTGCGATCAATTTCCCGTTCGTGATGATACCGATACGGTCGCACATCTCTTGAGCTACTTCGAGCGTGTGAGTCGACATGAAGATTGTGACTCCGTCGCGGCAACGCTCGCGAAAGACGGCCTTGATCATTCGAGCGCCCTTGGGATCCAAGCCCACCATCGGCTCGTCGACGACCAGGACTTTGGGGTCATGGATGAAGGCGGCCGCCATGACCAGACGTTGCTTCATCCCGTGAGAGAAGCTTTCTACGAGATCTGATTTGACGTGAGTCAGCTCGACAAGCTCTAAGTACTCGTCGATGCGGTTTGTCACTTCTTGTCCGTCGATGCCATAGATCCCAGAAACGAATCGTAGGAACTCCGCGGCGGACAGTTTCTCATAAAGGAAAGGCCGGTCAGGGATGAATCCCAACCGAGCTTTGGCTTTCTCCGGTTCCCGTTCGAGATCATGGCCGGCAAGCTCGATCCGGCCCGACGTAGGTCTCAAGAGGCCGGCAATCATCTTGATGGTCGTGGTTTTCCCGTCACCGTTGGGGCATAGAAAGCCGAAGAGCTCACCTGCGCCCACGTCGAGGTGGAGGTTTTCTACGGCAATGTGGTCTCCGTAGCGTTTGGTAAGTCCGGTGAGACGTATCATTCTGCCTCCAGGATCTCGATCGTCGCGCCTCGCCCCAGTAAGCTCAAGACCTCGAACTGTTGCTCCAACCCACCCGTGAGCAACCGAATATGGAGAGGATCGGCGGGGAACTGACCGAAGGTCGGATCAACGGCCAACCAAGCCCCTACCCACACCTCGGGCCAGGCATGGTAATAGAACCGGCCGGTACTCCAAGCAAGGCCGGTGCACACTCGAGTGGGTATCCCGCCCGCCCTCGCAAGAGCCGTATACAGAACCGTATGCTCGTTGCAGTCACCGGCCCGTTGTTCCAGGACCTCGGCGGCGCTGGGAATCGACAGCGTCGGTGTCTTGCGAAGATTGTCGTAGACCCAATCTGAGATGTTTCGCGCGGCGTCCAGGGGCGAGTGCCCTTCGACCAATCGATGTGCAAGCTCTCTGATTTTGGTGTCATCAGCTTGAATGAAGGCATCGGAGCCGAGGTTGGTTTGGCGCTCATCCTCGGCCAGTTCGTTGGTCGTCGAGGGTGGGAGCGTTTCGACCACAATGAGCAATTCGTTGCCTTCTTCAGTGGTCTGGCGGCCTCCGTCAAGGCCTTCCTTGAAATCCGGGAATTTGTTGAGCTTCAAGCGGACTTTCTTGAGCTCCTCGGGGTGCTCCACATAGCCGATGGCGGGGATGGAGGATGAAGCCACGATTTCAGGAAGGTTCGTTGAGGACCGTGCTTGGAGGCTGCTGCCGGGCTTTTCTTTGAGCAATGTCCAGCCCAGTGGTGTTTCTTCTTTTAGGACCTGCCCCTCTTCGTTGACCCAAGCAGTCGTCGTCAAGCCGGAGAACTGTGAACGCAGTCGGTACGCCTCCTCTTCGTGGCCGCCCCAGTGGACGATTTCTCGTTCCATGACGGTGATCTCCACTTCGCCCTCCGTCAATGTCATCGGATCGAAGAGCTGGAGTCGATACACTTTGCCCGCCTCCAAGCCTTGGGAGGCAACGGAATAGTAGAGATTGAGTGGAAGGACGATGGGCCTGTCGAGGGCTCGGATTTCCGTCCGGTTGCTGCCTCCAGAATTGATGGCGAGCTCCAGATCCGTGCCCTTGACGACACCTGTGACTTGGGTCTCGAACGGCGAGCGGCCTGATGCAGTTGTCAGCC
>JAUVQL010000125.1 GCA_030598165.1 Acidobacteriota bacterium
GACGGCTGTCCCCGTTAGTGCGACGACAGTCCCCCGACAGAGGAGTTGCTAGAGCGGCTGTTCCGCTTCCGCTTTCCGTGGATCGACGAGCTCGTAATCTCTGATTTTTTTGTCCAAGGTGGGTCTGGTAATACCGAGAATCTCACTTGCCTTCGATTTGTTCCATTTCGTGTAGCGCAACACGTGATCGATGTACTGCTTTTCCATGTCCTTTAGGGACATGAGCTCCTTGGTGAGTTGTCCTCGGTCGGGGCTGTTCAACGGCAAGTGCTCGGCAAGGAGTACGTCTCCGCGGGAAAGCGTTACGCCACGCGTCAAGGCATTTTCCAACTCTCTGACGTTACCCCTCCATTCGTAACCACTGAGTATCTGCATCACGCTGTCCGGTACCTTGCGGACATTCGAGTGGAGCCTACGGTTGATTTTCTGGAGTAGGTAAGCAACGAGAAGGGGGATGTCCTCCCTTCGCTCTCGCAAAGGAGGTAACTTAACCTCGACCACTTTTAGCCGGTAGTAGAGGTCTTCTCGAAAATTTCCCCGCCGCACTTGCTCCTCTAGATCACGGTTGGTTGCTCCTATGATACGGGCCTCGGTACGTTGAATCTTTTCGCTTCCTACCCGGGAGTACTCACGGTTTTCCACGACGCGCAGCAGCTTCACTTGGAGACCGGGCGAGATTTCGCCGATCTCGTCGAGGAAAAGCGTTCCATTGCCGGCGACTTCGATCTTTCCGCGGCTGTCTCGAATCGCTCCTGTGAAGGCGCCGCGGATATGTCCGAAGAGCTCACTCTCGAGCAAGCCCTCGGCCAAAGCAGTGCAATTGATAGGGACAAAAGGCTCTTGGCGGTTGTCTGAGTTGTAATGGACGGCTCGGGCGACCAGTTCTTTTCCGGTTCCCGACTCTCCGCGGATCAAAACAGTGGTCTTGCTTCGTGAGAGCATCCCTATGGTCTTGTAGATCTCACGCATTTGCGACGTACGGCCGATGATGTTGTCGATGCTCCACTCCCGTGAGGCCTCAGTCACGAGATAATCGAGCTTGGTATCCATCTCCTGCATCCGATCTGCCTTTCGGATGCTCAAAAGGAGCTCGTCGTAGTCGATGGGTTTGCAGATGTACTCAAAAGCACCAAGCTTCATTGCCTCCACGGTAGTTTGCATATCATCGAAGGCCGTGATCATGATGACGTAGGCTTTGGGGTCGATCTCTCGAATTTTCTTCAAGACGTCGAGGCCGTGAAGACCGGGAAGATTTATATCCAAAATCACAAGGCTTGGGGCGGATTCGTTGAAGAGACGAACGCCCTCGGTCCCGTCGCGAGCGACATGGACGTCGAATCCTTCACTAGTGAGATGGGTCTTGAATGTTTGGCGGATCAGGCGGTCGTCATCAATGACTAGGATCGAGTTCATGTGGCTTCCCTACTGACTTCACTGAATTGACGCTCCTCGATCTCCTTCTGCTCGTAAGCAAGCGAGATAGTGACCTTGGTGCCGTCGGAAGGTTCACTGGAAATATTGATGGTTCCGTTGTGGAGCTCGATGACTTTGCGAGCGTTGGTGAGGCCGAGGCCGGTTCCCATGCTCTTAGTGGTGAAGAACGGCTCGAAAACCGAGCGCAACGTCTCGTCGTCGATGCCGCAACCGTCATCCTCGAGCTCAATGACTGCCCATTGCTTCCCGTCCTCGTTTTGAAGCCGGCTCCGTACGGTAACCTGTCCGCCCGTCTCCACGGCTTCTGCGGAATTCAAAAAAATATTCAAGAACACCTGGCGAAGGCGATCCCCATCGACTCGGATGGGGGGTAGCTCGGAAAACTCCGTCGCGACCGTTACCTTTTTGTCCTCGAATTGATCTTCGGCGAATTTCAGAGCGTTCTCCAAGAGTCTCTCGAGGGAGAACCAATCTTTGGTCAATCTGGGAGAGCGAGCGTAGCTGAGGATGTCTTTGACGATCCGCTCCACCTGGCGAATGCCTTGATCGGCGATCCCCATTTGTTCTCGTTCGAGAGGATCTAGTGAAGGGCTCTTGCCGACTTTCTGGATGTTGATCTTGATCGCCGTGAGTGGATTACGGATTTCGTGAGCCATGGCGGTTGACAGTCGTCCGATCGTCGCCATCTTCTCCGCTTCGATGAGCTTGAGAGACGTCTCTTCGATTTGCTTTCGGTCTTCCAAGATCTCAGCCGTCATTTGGTTGAAATTGGCAGCCAACTCTCCAATCTCGTCGCCGGGCGGGATGGGAATGCGGTGGTGAAGATCACCT
Source organism: Acidobacteriota bacterium (assembly GCA_030598165.1). The sequence goes on from JAUVQL010000125.1 coordinate 2,266, forward strand.
TCTGCAACTTTGATGGTTCCCTCGACCAGTGTCTCCAAGGGTCGGCTGATGCGTTCAGCAAGTAGAACTGACCCCAATGCACCCAGTGCCAAGCCCAAGAAACCCAAGCTAATGAGTCCGATACGGGTTTTTCTGATCTCCGCGTTCAGTGGCTCGAGGCTCAATCCGAGCTTGACAGCTCCCCAAAGCCGGTCTTCATCACCCACGAGAACCGGCGCCACGATTTCCAGCACCGGCACGGCGCGGCCGCCCGTCTCGTATTGGATCTCTCCCATCAGAACCTGGCCCCGAGTAAGCCGACTCATTTGTGCGCCCATTTCGAGGAGCTCGGGGGTAAAGTTTCGCCGGGCCGCCTCGCTAGCGGCCAAGGCTTTGGACTCCTTGCTGAAAATGATGGCGTAGAGGACGTCTGGATCCTCGGCGGCCCTTTGCATGTTCTGCTGCAACGCCAAGCCGTCTCTATAGACGAGTGGGTTGACTGACAGATCGGCCACGGCTTGAGCTAGCGCCGCGCCGTGCCCACGCGCCTGTTGGCGAACAAGGTCCGTTTGCCGCCGCTCGACGAAAAACACCACGATAGCCATGAGGAGCGTGATGAGTGCGGTCGCGCTCAGAATGAAGCGTGTTCGGAGCCGTAGAGGAACACGGTAGATCATGAAGCTAGTAATCCACCGCGGCTTCGGTTGCGTCCTCCGCTAGCCACACGCGATTCAAGTTGAGGTAAGTAGGCCCCATGGGTGAGATAGTAAATCCATTCACTTCCGAATGGACCCAATAACTGAAGTTATCGTAGTAGAGCGGGATAATGGGGGAATCCCGCAAAATGGTCTTTTCAATCTTGTGATAGAGCTTGTTGCGTGCACTATAACTTGTCTCGGATAAAGCCTGGTCGAGTAACGCGTCGACATCCGGGTTCTTATATCGTGACATGTTGGAGGGTGAGGTGGAGTGAAACAATGGCCTCAAGAAATTGTCGGGGTCGGGAAAATCAGCAATCCAACCTGTGCGGTAAACCAGAGGGTGATCCTTCCATTCATTAGAATCCATGATGAGCGACCATCTCCTTGCTTTAAAGCCTTTGACCTCGACTCCGATGCTCGACATGCATTCTTCGAAAAAACGACGCTGTTCTTTGTGCACTTCACCCTTGTAGATCTGCAGCTCGAGAGGGGGCAGCCCTCTGCCCATTTCGTGACCAGCTTCGGCCAAGAGCTCCTTGGCTCTCAACAGGTTCTGTTGGTGGCTCGCTTCCGTGGACAAGAACCCGGGAATCCCAGGGGGGACGATGGTATTGGCGACGGGAAGTCCTCTCGTATAAGGCGAGGCGCTCAGGTATCGGTGTTTGTCCAGCGCGAGGTGGATTGCCCGCCGCACTCGAGCATCATCGTATGGGGGCACGTCGGCAGGCAGAACGAGGTACCAGGTGGAGAGCAGATTCTGTTTTCCGGCGGACGTCCAACCGGGAGGAACGTCGTCGTCCTTCACCTCCGGCAGATAATCGAACCTGTCGAGGAGCGGCGTTTCTTGTTTCGTCCCTTTTGCATTCGCGACGGAGCGGAAGACAACGGCATCGAGAAAAGGGCCACGACCGAAATAGCGAGGATTGGCGTCCAGTCGTAGTGCTTGGGGAACTTCATGCTCAACAGGAACTGCCGGATCTTCGTCGCGGTCGATCCATCTCGAGAACTGGAATGGGCCGGTTCCAATAGGCGCCATGAAAAACTCGTGGCCGTGCTCGCGAACCTTTGCCTTGGGGAGGATTTTGGAGCAATACATACTGAGCACGGAAAGGGCCTGCACAAAAGGACTCGCAAACTCGATTTGAAATGTCTTTTCGTCCAATGCGCGAAGCCCGCTGACGTGCTTGGAGAGCCCTTCTCTGTATTCCTGAGCACCCTCAATACGGCTGAAGTAGTGGTAGTTGTGTTCGTTGAGACCGGGTTTCAAGAGGCGCTCGAAAGAAAAAACACAGTCCTCGGCCGTCACGGGTTGCCCGTTGTGAAAAACCGCGTCGTGACGTAGCTCGAACGTATAAGTTGTCCCGTCGGGGGAGATGTCCCAGTAGCGGGCCAGAGCTGGAACAACGTTGAGGTGCTCGTCGAGGGCCGTGAGTCCATCGTAGATCTGCTGTACGAGCAGAATCTCGGACGCCCACTGCGCGCGAGCCGGGTCGAGTGTCAGAACGGGCGCGCTGAACAGCGGTAACCTGAGGACTCCACCTGGTATGGGCTGTGGAACATCCAAATCTGCTGCGGAAGTTGTGGCGACTCTTGGTGAGGTTGCAAAGAAAAAAGCGGCCGCCGTGACCAGACAAAGGACCAAAAGGCCGATAGGGATGATCCAGGAGCCAGGACCGGCTCGTCTGAAGCTTTTCGTAAGCGCGCTATCCGAGGGCATGTGGCTCGCTTCCTTTTCTCATGACGGGCCTCTGGGGCCCCCAGTCCGTTTCTCAGGCCGCACCCACACTTCCCCACTGATCCGGCACCGAAACGAACGAACTCCCTCGCTGAACCTAGATTAGA